>JBCBHR010000273.1:0-3508 GCA_038525365.1 Pseudomonadota bacterium
CCCCGGCGGGAGCGGTTGCGGTTTAGCGGCGGCTGGGGTCGTCTCGTCGGTCAAAGTTTCTGTTTGAGCGCCTGTAACTTGGCGAATGGCGAGTCAGGGTCGATCTTCTGTTCGCGCGGTGGCTTGGCGCTGTGCTGTTGCGGCTTTTTGTTGCCGTTGTTTTTGCGATCATCGCGGCGTGGTTTGCCGCCCTTGCGCGGACCGCGTTTTTGTTCGCCGTCCTGCTGGCGTTGATCGCCGCGCGCATTGCGTTGGTTTTGGTTCGCACGTCCCCGGTTTTCGGGACGACCTTGCCGCCAGACAAGGATGGGTTTTGGCGCTTCCGCTGTTTCCGCTGGCTTTTCAGGCGTGTCGGTATCGGCAGCAACCGGCTGGTTTTCGGTCTCAGCGGATTGCGGCTCGGCTGGCGCTGCTTCCTCTGCTGGCGCATCGGCTGGTGGTGTTTCTGCCGCCGGTTCTGCGTCGATGGCTTCCGCCGTCGCGGTCTCGGACGGCGCTTGTTCTTCTGGTTTTGGCTCTGGAGTTTCAGGCTTTGGCGCGTGGGCTTCGCGCAATTGCGTCAGATGCGTTTCGGCGTCTGGTGCTTCCACCGCCTCGTGGCGATAGCCGAGCGATTTCAGCACGGCTTCCATGTCTTCGGCTGTTGCGCCGAGGATCGACATCATGGCTGGCGTGACGACGAACTTGCTGTCGCCCCAAGCGCCATCGGGCAGCGCGTCACCGCCGGGCTTCCAGTAGAGCGCCGGGCGGATCAGGTCAGCGAGCCGCTCCAAAATGTCCACACGCACGGCACGCGGCCCAAGGTGGCGATAGCCTGCCAATTTGAAGAAGATTTCATCGTAACCCTGATCCGTGACGAGCGACGTCCGTCCCGTCGCCAAAAGCTCGACAACGTCGCCATAGCCAGCCTTGTCGCGGCCATCATTTTGAAGGCCCCAAAGCAAGGTCATCAGGCCCGCAGGAGCCGGTTTGATCAGGGCCGGGACAAAGATGTGATAAAAACCGAACCGCACGCCGTAGCGCCGCAGCGCGGCCCGCCCGTCTTGATCCAAGGCTTTCACGTCGGCTGCAATCTCACGTCGTTGCACCACGCCATGGTTTTCGATCAACTGGAATGCGATCCCGCGCGCCATGCCGGACAGTTCGTCAGCCTTCTGCAAATCGGTGAGCGGCTTCAAATGCGTATCGATGTGAAATACGATGAACCGGTCGATGCGTGCTTGCACCTTTTCAAGCGATGGTCCGGTGAGTTGTTCGTCAGCGAGCAGAATTGTGCGCGGCTTCAGCCAATCATCGGTTGATGCCAGTGATGCAATCGGCGCACCGAGCCAGCGCACGATACCGTCCATGCCAATTGCGAGATCGCCATTTGGACACGCGCCAAGTTGGTCGGCGCGTTGATCGAAGGCCGCCGCAAGCGTTTTCGCTGCCGCAGCTTTGACCGCTTTTGCATCTTCGCCCGACGCGGTCGTGTCGGCAGTAAAGCGGAAGCCTTCCAGCTTGCCAACGTGGTGGCCTTCCACTGTGACGTCACCCGTGGGGGAAATGTCTGCCGTCATGACCGTATTCTCTTTCAGCCGCTTCATCAGCACCGATGTCCTGCGATCAACGAAGCGTTTCGTCAACCGTTCGTGCAGCGCGTCGGAGAGTTTGTCTTCAATCTGGCGGGTGATTTCGCGCCAATGGTTCCGGTCTTTGAGCCAATCGGGCTGGTTGGCCACGTAGGTCCAGGTGCGAATTTGCGCGATGCGATGGGACAGGGTGTCGATCTCGCCATCCGTCCGGTCCGCGCGGCGCACCTGCTCGGCCATATAGTCTTCGTCCACATGACCCTTGCCGGTCATGTCGATGAACAATTGTGAGATGATGTCGGCGTGTTGCGCGGGCGCGATCTTGCGATAGTCTGGCAGCATGCAGGTTTCCCACAGGCGTTGGACGCTTGCTGTGTTGACGCATCGTCTTGCCACTTGATCGTCACGCGACAGGAATTCCATGGCGCGTTGATCGACAGCGGGAAGCGCGCGCGTGAGGCCGGGAACGGTGGGCACGACTTCAAGTGATGCCCGCAGATTGTCGAGCGAAGAGAAGTCCAGTTCGCGGTTGCGCCATTGCAGCATGGAGATCGGTTGAAAGTCGTGGCCTTCGATCTGCATGACAAGTTCGTCGGTCAGCGGTGTCGTATGGCCTGAAACACCAAATGTGCCGTCGCGAATGTGACGGCCTGCGCGTCCTGCGATCTGGCCCATCTCAGGTGGCGTGAGGTCGCGATAGCTGTAGCCGTCAAACTTGCGCACCTGCGCAAACGCCACATGATCCACATCGAGGTTCAAACCCATCCCAATGGCATCTGTCGCGACCAGATAATCCACATCGCCGGACTGGTAGAGTTCGACTTGTGCATTTCGTGTGCGCGGCGACAATGCGCCCATGACAACTGCCGCGCCACCGCGCTGGCGGCGGATCAGTTCCGCGATTGCGTAGACCTCGTTGGCCGAAAACGCGACGACAGCCGACCGTCGCGGCAGGCGGGTCAGCTTGGATGATCCCGCATAGGCCAAGTGCGACATGCGCGGACGCGAGACGATGGAGATGCCTGGCAAGAGCTTGTGCAGGATAGGTGCGGCTGTTCCAGCGCCCAGCAGCAATGTTTCTTCGCGGCCGCGCACGTTCAGCACGCGGTCTGTAAAAACATGACCCCGCTCCAGATCGGCTGCGAGTTGAACTTCATCAATTGCGGCAAACGCCACATCCGGGTCGCGGGGCATGGCCTCTACCGTGCACACCGAGAAACGCGCCCGTGGAGGGACGATTTTTTCCTCACCGGTGATGAGTGCGACGCTCGGCTCGCCGACCTTTTCGACAACGCGGGTGTAGACTTCGCGAGCCAGCAGGCGCAGCGGCAGTCCGATCACGCCCGATGAGTGGGCGACCATGCGCTCGATGGCGAGATGGGTCTTGCCGGTGTTGGTCGGGCCGAGCACAGCCTGAACACCACGGCCGGAGAAGATCATGGGTTGACTCATGTCCGGCATCGTGAGCGCGCGCTCCTGTTTGCAGTCGGGGCAGGTCATCCGCCCCGATGCGTTATCTGGTGTTCGATTTCGTCGTTACCACGCCCAAATGCATTTGAAAGGTTGTATTTTGGGGCTTTGAACAGCCAATTCTGCATCTCAGGATTGCAGTCGTTTACAACTGGAACGAGTCCAGAACGAATCGGCGACGAATCGGTGATTCACGCGAGATCACTGTTTGTTCTTCCACAACATATTGTGGTTTCCCTTGGGTGGCCACTAGATGCTGAATCGCGATTTCAGGCTTTCATCCAATTTGAGTGATGTTGTTAAGGATTGGCTTGGGCGGAGAGCCAATCTGGTTTTTTTGACGCTAAGTGCCCGGAACCATTTGTGAAAATTCATCTTTCATTAACCACGATTGTTTGCTTTTGATACATGTTGGTTAAATTCCAGAACGCGATGGGAACGAATCGCCGACGAATCACGGATTGGCG
>JBCBHR010000274.1:0-3500 GCA_038525365.1 Pseudomonadota bacterium
ATGATGTGCCGGTGCACAAGCTGCTTGGTGGTTCTGTGCATGAACGCTTACGGTCATACACCTATCTATATCCCGCCGAAGGCTCGATCTATCCGTCTGAGACATCCGGCAAGTCCGTCTACAATGATCCCGATCTGGCGGCAGAAAACGCGGTTATGTGGGTCGAGCGCGGGTTCACGGCGCTGAAGTTTGATCCGGCTGGCCCGTATACGATCCACGATCCGCACCAGCCGCTTTTGACCGACATTGAACGCTCTGGTGCGATGGTGAAGGCTGTGCGCGCGGCGATTGGCACGCGCGCCGACATTCTTTTTGGCACGCACGGGCAGTTCACGCCGTCAGGCGCGGCGCGCATGGCGCGTGCGATTGAACCCTATGATCCGCTGTGGTTTGAGGAGCCGTGCCCACCGGATATGCCCGAGGCAATGGCGCAATTTGCGGCCAAGACCTCGATCCCGATTGCGACGGGTGAGCGGCTGACGACAAAGTATGAGTTTCAGCGGGTGTTGGCGCTTGGTGCCGCGCAAATCATTCAGCCGGACCTTGGCCGGTCAGGCGGCTTGCTGGAAGGCAAGAAAATCGCTGCGCTGGCGGAAGTGCACCACGCGCTCGTCGCGCCGCACTGCTATTGCGGGCCGGTTGCCGCTGCTGCGAGCATTCAACTTGCGGCCACGCTGCCGAATTTCCTGGTACTTGAGGCAATCAGGGACTGGGGCGGCTTTCATGGCGAACTTTTGGAGACGCCGCTTGTGCTTGAGGATGGCTACACGCTGGTTCCACAGACGCCGGGGCTCGGTGTGGCCGTGAATGAAGCGGTGGCGCGGGCGCATCCTTATGATGGCCCGCACCTGCATCTGGGAATGGATGACCGGCCTGTTCAGCCGTGATCAGTTGAACCAGAGAGCGACGGTTGTGAAGTTGCGGCGACCGAACAAGTTTCTCATGTCGCGCCATTCGTTCGTGTTGAGCACATTGCCTTCTTCCATGAATGGGACGGCGTCGTGTCCGGTCAGGAGAAGGACCGGATCGAAATTCGCATCACTCTCCAGAAACGCGCGTACGTTGAAGCCGACTTTCGCTTCGTTGTTCGGATAGCGAAGGTTGAAGCGGATGTGCTGGATGAGTGTTTCACCGGCGAGGACCGCATCGGCCAAGTCCAGCATGTCCATCCAGCCATCGACCATCTCCTGATTGACTTCCAAGCCTGACAGCGGATGAACGCCCGGTTGTTGTGGGCCGGGGAGCCACTCGCGGTCATTGTCGGTCTCAGCCAGGATTGCATCCCAGTTGGCGCGGGACAGGCGGGTGACCTCGCCCATGTGGCGGATCACATTCCTGCGGCGGTCGGCATCTTGCAGGGGGAAGTCAGCGAGATGGATAAGGCCGATCAGGTCGAACAGTTGTTCTGACTCAAAACCGCGAGAGCGCGACACGTCATATTGCGCCAGCGTGTCTTGCAGCGGCAGGCCGGATTTCGGAAAAAGGAGGTGGAAGCCCTCATCGAACTGCTTTTCGAAATCATGGGCGAGCGCGAAATCAAGCTGGGCGAGGATGACATTGGAATAGCCTTCCAGCCAAATCGCATCGGCATTGTCGAATGTGAATTCGGTGATTGGCTCCGGTTCGTTTTCATCGTCGGTGCGCGGTGGGGTGATTTGCTGCTGCTCCAGCAAATCCGACACCGTGGGCAGCGGGCCGGGTGCATTTTCGGTGAGTTGCAGGCGGACGTCGGTCAGGTCGAGCGTGATCTTGATGGGTTCGTCTTGATCAACCTCGGCGAGCACGGCGCGCGCGTTTTCGATGTTGGTCTCAAAACGCTCGAGAATGGCACGCAGACCGTCATAGGTCAGCGGCTCAGGCATTGGATTGCTGAAAAGCGGTAGGGCGCTGCGGCCGAGTGCGCGTTCGTGACCAGATAAATAGCCGTGGCGGATGAGGTCGCGGGTGAAGTTCTCCACTCCGCCGAAGAACAGCGCGGTGCCGTAGGCGTGGCGGTAGGTGTTGTCACTGGACGCGCGGGTTTCCAGTTCCCGCAAAGCGGCGGCGCGGTCATCGCGTGTTTCGGCAAAGAACCAATCGGTCGGTTCGGCAGCATGCGCAAACGGCGCGAAAAGAGGGGTGGTCGCGAGCACCGCTGCTGTGCTGAGGGTAGCGGTGAGGGGAAGGCGTTTGGTGGATTTGGGACGCGTGGGCATGGGAGCCTCCGTGGCTTGAACATTGTTCATAACCCGTGCCATGTTTTTGAACGACGTTCAAGTCATTTCTTGAACTATGTTCAAAATTGACAAGTGTCACAAACGAACGACTACCGGAGATGATCGCAATTGGGCAGGTGACACACAAAAAAGCAAAGCGCGGTAACGGGGGGTACCGCGCTTTGCTGACCTGACGCTGCCGATGGTCCCACGCAGCGTCAGCTATTCATCGGTGTATCGCGTATGCGATCACTCGACCTTGGTGACTTCGGTCAACGTCGTCGTGCCGTCTTCAAAGACAACCGCAATCGTGTCGCCTGCGGCCAGACCTTCCATGTCGATGCCATCAGCTGCCACCCACTGCGAGCCGTCTTCGAGGACGATTGTGCGGGTTTCAGGATCGACTGTGGCGATCACGCCCTGGCCTTCGCCAGCAAATGCGTGAAATGAAATGCCGGTCAGCGATGCACCAACGAGAAGCGTTGCGAGAAGCTTTTTCATAAGAGGTCTCCCTTCCTTTTCAGGGTTGTACCGGCGACCGTTTGTGGTGCCGATGGCCCTGATCTGGCGGCGGTAATTGTGATCCGCAAATCAACTGGTGTTAAAAAGCGCAGCGATATCAATGACATAATTGCGCCACAATCGGCCAGCGCCTGGGTCGACGGGCCGGAATTTGTGGGTGGTGCACACAGTTATGGGTTTCACGAATTTGCCAAAAACAATGCCGCGTGTGGTCCGCCGTGATCACAGGCGTGCAAGGCGATGGCGAATTTGATGGGAGTCACGATGCGTGATTGGCGGTTTCCTTAGCCATACGTGGCGTCCCGCCGCGCAATTCGATGAGCAGCATGGCGGTAAAAATGATCGCGCAGCCGGCATAGCCAAATGCGCCCACGCGTTCTCCAAGAAAGATCGCGCCGAAAAGAGCGGCAAACAATGCTTCCGAAGACAGCAAGATGGCTGCTTGTGACGATGTTGTGTGGCGCTGGGCGATGATTTGGATGGTGAACGCCAGGCCGCCGGAAATGATGCCCGCAAACAGGATCTCGCGCCAAGCCGACGTCAGCGAAGCAAAGGTCACGGATTCGATTGCGAGCCCCATGGTGATGCCGAGTGCTGCGCACACTGCAAATTGGATCGTGGCCAGCCGGAACGGGAAGCTGGTTGCTGGCGCATAGACACCGACCAGCACCACATGGCCTGCCCAAATGGCAGCGCAAGCCAGCGTCCACAGATCGCCGGGCGCAAAAACGTCAGACGCGACACCGGTCAACATGGCGATGCCAACCAGTGTCGCCGCGATAA
>JBCBHR010000275.1:0-3498 GCA_038525365.1 Pseudomonadota bacterium
CGCGACCTGCATGTTGTCTTCCGCACACAATTGCAAGAAGCGCTCCAGACGGGCGGACGAATGCTCCGGCCCTTGGCCCTCATAGCCGTGTGGCAGAAGGCAGACGAGGCCGGACATGCGCAACCATTTGCGTTCGCCCGACGAAATAAACTGGTCAAACAGGACCTGCGCACCATTGGCGAAGTCACCGAATTGGGCTTCCCAAAGCGTCAGGATATTCGGCTCAGCCAGCGAATACCCATACTCGTAACCAAGCACGGCCTCCTCAGAGAGCATCGAGTTGATGACCTCATAGCGGCCCTGTCCTTGCTTGACATCGTTGAGCGGCGTGTAGCGCTTCTCCGTATCCTGATCGTAAAGTACCGAGTGGCGCTGCGAGAACGTTCCCCGCTCGCAATCTTGGCCGGACAAGCGCACGCCGTTGCCGTCATGCAGGATCGAACCAAACGCCAGCGCCTCGCCAGTTGCCCAGTCGATGCCTTCGCCGGTTTCGATCATCTTGGCCCGGTTGTTCATGAAGCGCTGGATCGTGCGGTGCGCGTTGAAATCGTCGGGGATTTTCGTCAGTTTCTCGCCGATCTCACGCAGCGTCTTCAACTGCAAGGCAGTTTTGCCGGGACGGCGCTCGTCCTGTCGGTCGGCGGTTTGCAAACCCGACCATTTGCCGTCCAGCCAATCGGCCTTGTTCGGCTTATAGGCCTCGCCCGACTGGAATTCGACTTCCAGATGCTCGCGCCATTCGGTGCGCATCTTGTCGAATTCATCGACCGTGATGTGCCCTTCCGCAATCAACTGCTCGCCATAAATTTGGGCGGTGGTTTTGTGCTTGCGGATCGTCTTGTACATGATCGGCTGGGTGAACGCAGGCTCGTCGCCCTCATTGTGGCCGAAGCGGCGATAACAGAACATGTCGATGACAACCGGCTTGTGGAACAGCATCCGGAATTCTGTCGCCACCTTGGCTGCGTAAACCACCGCTTCCGGATCGTCCCCATTCACATGGAAGATCGGCGCTTCGATCATTTTCGCCACGTCAGAAGGGTAGGGTGAAGAGCGCGAGAAGTACGGGTTGGTCGTAAAGCCGATCTGGTTGTTGATGATGAAGTGCACGGAACCGGCAACGCGGTGTCCGCGCAGTGCAGACAAGCCAAAGCACTCCGCCACAACGCCCTGACCGGCAAACGCCGCATCGCCATGCAGCAGCAGCGGCATCACAACCTTGCGCTCATCGAGCGGCACAACCTCTTTGCGGAACGGTCCACCGGCATGCTGGTCCTGCTTGGCGCGCGCTTTGCCCAAGACAACCGGGTTCACGATCTCAAGGTGCGAAGGGTTGGCCGTCAGCGACAGGTGCACCTTGTTTTCGTCAAACTCGCGGTCAGACGACGCGCCGAGGTGATATTTCACATCGCCTGAGCCCTCCACATCGTCGGGCTTGAACGATCCGCCGCGAAACTCGTGGAACAGCGCGCGGTGCGGCTTGGCCATGACCTGTGTGAGGACGTTGAGGCGACCGCGGTGCGCCATGCCGAACACGATGTCCTTAAGGCCCATCTGGCCGCCGCGCTTGATGATCTGTTCCAGCGCCGGGATCAGCGCTTCACCGCCATCAAGGCCGAAGCGTTTCGTGCCCTTGTATTTGACGTCGATAAATTGCTCGAAACCTTCCGACTCGATCAACTTTTGCAGGATCGCTTTCTTGCCGTTCGCGGTGAACGCCACGCCCTTGTCGGGGCCTTCAATGCGCTCCTGCAGCCATGCCTTCTCCTGCGGGTTGGAGATGTGCATGAATTCGACCGCCATCGTGCCGCAATAGGTGCGCTTGCAGATGTCGACGATCTCGCGCGGCGTCGCATATTCCAGACCCAGCACGTGATCGATGAAAATCTTGCGGTCCATATCGGCTTCCGAAAAGCCATACGCCGACGGGTGGAGTTCGTTGTAATCTTCCTTCTTGGACGCCAAGCCAAGCGGATCGAGATTGGCGTGCAAATGCCCGCGCATGCGGTAAGCGCGGATCATCATGATGGCGCGCACAGAATCGCGCGCGGCGCGCTCAACTTCCTGCGCAGAAAGGCCGGGGCCAACCGCGCGGCGCTCATTGTGCTCGGCAATCTTGCCGTTCATATGCGCTTCGACATCACCCCAATTGCCATCGAGCGCAGACGTCAGTTCGCCGTTGTGGTCGATCGGCCAGTTAGGCTTTTCCCAGGACGGGCCATCGGCCTGTGCACGAACAGTATCAACTTCGTCTTGCACGTCGGCGAAAAACCGCTGCCAATCCTCGGTGACCGAATTCGGATCATCCAGCCAGCGCGCATGCATCTGCTCAATGTAGACGGCGTTTCCCCCATAAAGAAATGAGGTTTCGGCCATCACGTCGTTTTGTTGGTCCTTGCGTGCCATCTGCGTTTCTCCCGTTGCGTGAAAGACGGCGCGTCGCTTCGCAATCGTCCTTCGGCAGGCTCAGGATGACGGCGGTTGGCCAACATCCTGTTTGTTGCGCATGCGCTTCAAGGGTCGCCATGCACCTTGCGAAACCCTCATCCCGAGCCTGTCGAAGGATAAGAGTTCAGTTGATCAACCCTTCAAAACATCAACCAGCGTTTTGCCGAGTTGCGCCGGTGATGGTGAGACGCGGATGCCCGCATCTTCCATCGCGGCAATCTTGTCTTCGGCGCCGCCTTTGCCGCCGGAGATCACCGCACCCGCATGGCCCATTGTGCGTCCGGGCGGTGCGGTGCGGCCCGCGATAAAGCCAACCATCGGCTTCTTGCGGCCCTTGGCAGCCTGCTCTTTGAGCCACTCACACGCCTCTTCTTCCGCCGAGCCGCCGATCTCACCGATCATGATGATGCTTTCGGTTTCCGGATCGTCGAGGAACAGATCAAGCATGTCGATGAACTCGGTGCCTTTGACCGGGTCACCGCCAATGCCGACGGCGGTCGACTGGCCAAGGCCCTCATTGGTGGTCTGGAACACGGCTTCATAGGTCAGCGTGCCCGAACGGCTCAAAATGCCAACCGAACCGGTCTTGAAAATGCGGCCCGGCATGATGCCGATCTTGCACTGCTCAGGCGTCAGAACACCCGGGCAGTTCGGCCCGATCAGGCGTGACTTCGATTTGTCGAGCTTGGCTTTCACCTTGACCATGTCCATCACTGGAATGCCTTCGGTGATGCAGATGATGAGCGGGATCTTCGCATCAATCGCTTCTTCAATCGCAGCACCGGCACCCGCAGGCGGCACATAGATCACCGACGCGTTGGCCTTGGTCGCCTTCTTCGCTTCCGCCACAGTTGCAAAGATCGGCAGTTCCGTGCCCGCCGCCTCACCGCCACCTTCGCCAGCCGTCCACGTCTCACCACCCTTCTTTGGGTGGATGCCGCCGACCATCTTGGTGCCGAAATAAGCAAGCGCCTGTTCGGTGTGGAATGTCCCCGTTTTGCCGGTCAGGCCTTGGACGATGACTTTGGTGTTCTTGTCGATGAGAATGGA
>JBCBHR010000276.1:0-3480 GCA_038525365.1 Pseudomonadota bacterium
ATCCAGCGCGCGGCGCATGGCATTGTCAGACAGGCGACCGGTGCTGCCCAGCCCTTCGCCGAGCCTGACAATGCGTGAAAATGCATCCACGACGCGGAACTGGCCGGGCTTTGTCGGCTCTGCGACCAGCAGACGGCAATTGTTCGTGCCGAGATCGAGCGCGGCGTAGTAGTTGTGCGGTCGGCTGTGGTGGCCACGGCCATGCGTCTGGTGTTGCGGTCGCGCTGGCTGGCTTTGTGGTTGCGGGTTTGCAGGCGCATTGAGTGCGCTGACCGGTTGCTCCGATGGCGAACCCTGCCTACGCCCCTTGCGGCGGCGTCTGCGCTTTTTTTTGCTGCTCCCTGCCGGGTTCCCCTCAGCGCCACCGTGGGCACCATTGCCGAAATCGGCCTTTTGGGGACCTTCACCGCCGGTTTGGACGCCATTGCCGCCATGCGGTTGCGCCAAATTCGAGGTGGAGTTGGCACCTTGGCGGTGTTGCATCACCGTCGAGGATGCGTCGGCTGCGGGAGCCTTGACGACGGGCGGAACGCCGCCACCATCGGGCTCTCTCACTGGACCTCTCCCGAGCGACGCTGCCACATAACGGGCGCTGTTCGCTCAATATTGCACGTTGCTTAAAGCGTAGCAGCGAAGCAAAAAATCGAAAAGCGGAAATTTCGGTGGATTGGTTTAAGATCGCGCTTTCGCGGCAGCCGCCTTTGCGTCGAACACCGCATCCAGCACTTTTTCCGGCGTGCACGGTGTCATGAGGTTTGGCGAATAGCCGGCAGGCGCCATGGATGCAACGGCATCGCGCAACGCCAAGAAGACCGAGACCGCAAGCATAAGCGGCGGCTCACCAACCGCTTTGGAGCGGAACACGGTTTCCTCTCCATTGGGTGCATCATCAAGGAGTGCGACATTGAACTCCGGCGGCACATCGCGAGAACCGGGTATCTTGTAGGTTGACGGTCCGATGGTGCGCAGGCGACCCTTTTTGTCCCACCACAGTTCCTCGCAGGTCAGCCATCCCATGCCCTGCACAAACGCACCCTCTATCTGGCCGAGGTCGATAGCCGTGTTCAGCGATTGCCCGCAATCCTGCAGGATGTCGGCGCGCAGGCAGCGATTTTCGCCGGTGATGGTATCAATCGCGACTTCCGCCACCGCCGCACCATAGGTGAAGTAGAAGAAGGGACGACCCTTCATGGACTTCGCGTCCCAATGGATTTTGGGTGTCGCATAGTGCCCTGCCTCAGACAGGCTCACCCGCTTCGCCCAACTCATTTTGGCGAGTTCCTCAAAGCCGATGGAGCGGTTGCCAGCATGGACACGGTTTTCGCGGAAGATGATCTCGTCTTCTTCGACATCGAAATGCTCGGCTGCCACCGGCGTCATGCGGGCGCGGATGGCTGTGGCCGCGACATAGGCGGCCATGCCATTGAGATCGGACCCTGTGGACGCCGCGGTCGGTGATGTGTTGGGCACCTTGCCGGTGTGTGTGGCAGTGATCTTGATGCGGTCAACGTCCAGTTGGAACACTTCGGCAACCACCTGCGCGACCTTCATGAAGAGCCCCTGCCCCATCTCCGTGCCGCCGTGGTTCAGATGCACGGAACCATCCTGATAGACATGCACCAACGCGCCCGCCTGATTGAGCGAAGGCAAATTGAAAGAGATGCCAAACTTCACCGGCATCATCGCAAGACCGCGCCGAATGATCGGATTGGTTGCATTATGCGCGTCAATCTCGCTGCGGCGGCGCTGCCATTCAGCTGATGCGAGCAGCGCATCGGTGACCTCAATCAGGCGATTGTGCTCCACCGGCTGGTCGTAGGGCGTTACTTCGCCTGCATCGGGGCCGTAGTAGTTGATCGCGCGCACATGGTTTGGGTCAAGCGCCAGTTCACGGGCGATCTGGTCGATCATCGCTTCGGAAGTCACCACGCCCTGCGGCCCGCCGAAACCCCGGAACGCCGTGTTGGAGACGGTGTTGGTCTTGCAGGCATGGCCAACGAACCGCGCGGCCGGAATGTGGTACGCGTTGTCTGTGTGCGTTAACGAGCGGGTCAGCACCGGGCCGCTCAAATCCGGCGAATTGCCCGCGCGAGCCAGATATTCGACATCCGCGCCGACGATACGGCCCTCATTTGTGATACCGACTTTCCAGCGGGACACCATGTCATGGCGCTTGCCGGTTGCAGTCATGTCGGCGGAGCGCTTCATGCGCAATTTCACCGGTTTGCCCGTGCGGTCAGCCAAAATGGCTGCCGCTGCGGCAATGATTGTTGCCTGGCTTTCCTTGCCGCCAAAGCCACCCCCCATGCGGCGCACCTGCACGTCGATGGAGTGCGCATAGCGACCGAGCACATGGGCCACATGGTGCTGTACTTCGGTGGGGTGTTGCGTGGATGAATAGACGGTCATGTCCGCGTCTTCGGCGGGCACCGCCAATGCGATATGCGTTTCCAGATAGAAGTGATCCTGACCGCCGATTTCCAACCGGCCCTCAATCACGCGATCCGCCTTTGCCAACGCTGCCTCGACGTCGCCGCTGATCAGCTTCTGCGCGGGCAACACGTAGTCGGCGTTCGCGTGGGCTTCTTCGATGTCGAGCACAGGCTGAAGTTCTTCACACATCACCGAGACCGTATGCGCGGCCTCAACGGCGCGCTTATAGCTGGTGGCGCAGATGACACCGACGGGCTGGCCCAGATATTCGACGGTTTCCGTCGCAAACAACTCCTCACCGGGCAGGATCGGCGCGATGTCGTTGTGGCCTTTAATGTCAGCGGCAGCGGCGAAATCGACCACGCCGTCCATGGCGAGCGCTTTGGACGGGTCGATCTCCCGCAGGATGCCGTGGGCGACCGGCGAGAGGACGAGCGCGGCATGGAGCGTGCCGGGCACCTCCGGCATATCATCGATGTAAATCGCCTCGCCGCGCACATGCTTCTTGGCACTGTCATGGGCGATGCCCTTGCCGACGATGGCGCGTTCAACATTGCGCACGTGCTTGTTCATAGCGCCATCACCTCGACGGTTTCGCCCGCATGTTCGGCGACAAGGCGGGCAAACAAGCCTTGCGCCACGCGCATGCGGTAAGCGTCGGTGCCCCGCCAATCGGTCAGCGGTGAAAAGTCGTTCTCCATTGCGCTCGCGAAAGCATCCGATGTCGCGGCGTTGAGCGGCTTGCCGGTGACAGCGGCTTCGGCGTGGACGGCGCGCTGGGGCGTTGCAGCCATGCCGCCATAGGCGACACACGCCCGCACGATGATGTCGCCGTCGAGTGTCAGGTTAAACGCGCCGCAGACCGTCGAGATGTCCTGATCGTAGCGCTTGGACACTTTGTAGGTGCGGAAGAATTGGCCATCGGTTGGGCGTGGCAGCGAGAAGCCGGTGATGATCTCGTCATCGGCAAGCTCGGTTTTGCGGTAATCGAGAAAGAAATCCTCCAACGGCAAAGTGCGTGATCCGCGCGCAATCGAGTGTAGCGTG
>JBCBHR010000277.1:0-3459 GCA_038525365.1 Pseudomonadota bacterium
TGCAGAGCGCTTTGGATGAACGAAACAGCGTTGCAGGGCGCCGCAGCCAATTGACAATCCGCGCTGTCAAGGACGGGATCGTCAGGAATGTGCCGGTCAATCTGGCGGTCGGGCAATATGTGTCCCCGCAGCAGAGGCTAGCCATTCTGGTTTCTCAGGAAGCGCTAGACATTGTCGGGTTTGTGCCTGCCGAAGAGCTGCGCCGACTTGAAAATGTGGACACGGCCATCTTCATCGCAGATGAGCCGGAATTGCCGAAAATTCGTGTTGCAGTGTCCGGCTTTGAACCACCCGCCAATGGCGATGATGCACTTGAGCGCCAATTGGACATCAATGGCGGGCGCATCATCAGCGAAGCACCAACGGATGGCGGTGAGCCGAACGCCAAGAAGCCGCACTATCGTGTGGCCACCCAAGCTGATGTCGATACGCTGCCCGACGGCTATCGCGATCACGAAGTGCGCGGTGTGATGCGGGTTTGGCCGGAGCCGGAGAGCTTCGGCGTCGCGATTGTCCGGCGGGTTGCGGGTGTGCTGATCCGCGAGTCGGGTTTCTGATTTTTCCGAAAACGCTTTTCCGCTGAGGCCGCCTGCGATACGCATCCGGACATGACGCGCGCGCTCATGTTTCAGGGGACAGGTTCTGACGTCGGCAAGACTGTGTTGGTTGCAGGGCTTTGCCGTGCACTGAAGAATCGCGGCCTGACTGTGCGTCCCTTCAAGCCGCAAAATATGTCAAACAATGCAGCCGTTGCCGACGATGGCGGCGAAATTGGCCGGGCCCAGTGGTTGCAGGCGCTGGCCTGCAATGTTGCGCCTTCCATTCATATGAACCCGGTTTTGCTGAAGCCACAAAGCGAGACCGGCAGCCAAGTTGTCGTGCATGGCAGGGTCACTGGCAGTGCGAAAGGTCGCGATTATCAGGCGCTGAAAGCCAGGCTTTTGGATGCTGTGCTGCATTCGTTTGAGACGGTGAAAGCGGATGCTGACATCGTGCTGATTGAGGGGGCGGGAAGCCCAGCGGAGATCAATCTAAGGCGTGGCGACATCGCCAATATGGGTTTTGCGACCGCGGCAGATGTGCCTGTTGTGCTCGTCGGCGACATTGACCGTGGTGGCGTAATTGCCTCGCTTGTGGGCACACACACGGTTCTGCCACCAGTCGATCGCCAGATGATTGCGGGGTATCTCATCAACAAGTTTCGTGGCGATGTCTCGCTCTTCGATGATGGCTTGGACGCCGTGACCCGCTTCACGGACTGGCCGTCATTTGGCGTGTTGCCTTGGCAGGCGTCGGCGGCGCGACTGCCTGCAGAAGACTCCGTTGTGCTTGAGCGTCTATCGCGCGGTGAGCGCACGCACGGTCTCAAGATTGTGGTCCCGGTGTTGGATCGGATTGCAAATTTTGATGACCTCGATCCGCTGGGTGCAGAACCGGATGTACAGTTGATTTACATACGTCCCGGAGATGCGTGGCCCGAAAATCCGGCAGCTGTTATTTTGCCGGGCTCAAAGTCGACCATCGCGGATCTGACGCGGTTTCGGCAGCTTGGCTGGGATGATGCACTTGCAAAGGCGCACCACGATGGTGCCGTGATCGTTGGCCTTTGCGGTGGGTATCAGATGCTCGGGCAGGCTGTTGCTGATCCGCATGGCATCGAAGGGCAGGCGACTGGCGCGTCGGGGCTTGGGATGCTGGATGTGACGACCACCATGCAGCCGGAAAAAACAGTGCGTAATACGCAAGCTATAAGTGTGGACGGTGGGCACAGGCTGTCCGGCTACGAAATCCATTTGGGTGAAACATCGGGCGCGGATTGTGACCGTCCGGTCGCTGATCTTGACGGCCGGCTCGATGGTGCCACCTCGCCGGACGGGCATGTGTTTGGCACATATCTGCACGGGTTGTTCGACAGCGGCCCATACCGCAAAGCGTTCCTTGCGCGGCTTGGTGCGCGCAGCGATGGCTTGGACCATCGCGCGACCATTGAGGCGGCGCTTGATGAACTGGCCGCGGCGATTGAAACGCATCTCAATGTGGACGCAATGCTGTCCGTCGCCACGCGACACGGCCGACAATTGGGTGCCGCATGACGCACGTGACATCGGGTGTGGTTCTGGTGCTTGGCGGCGCTCGATCCGGCAAATCCGCATTTGCCGAAGACATGATCCTTCGAAGCGGGCTGCAGCCGGTCTATATCGCTACAGCGCAAGTGTGGGATGACGAGATGCGGGCCCGCGTCGATGTCCACAAGGGGCGCCGCGACGGCCGCTGGGTTAATATCGAAGAGCCAGATGATCTCGAAGGCGCGATCGTTCGCGAGGCGATGCAGGGGCGAGCGCTTTTGGTCGATTGCCTGACGCTGTGGGTGACCAATCTCATGCTCGCCGAGGCCGACATGAATGCGCGATTTGCGGCGCTCATCGCCGCTTTGCGCGGCGATGAAGGGCTTGTTGTTCTCGTATCGAATGAAGTGGGTCTGGGCATCGTGCCGGACAACAAAATGGCGCGGGCCTTCCGCGATCATGCCGGGCGCTTGCACCAGGACGTTGCGGTGGTCGCAGACCAAGTGCAATTCATCGCGGCGGGCCTGCCGCTGACATTGAAAGGTTGAACAGAACCATGCTGACGACAGCGAAAATTCCGGCCACGGTGATCACGGGCTTTTTGGGCGCGGGCAAAACCACAATGATCCGCAACCTTCTGCAAAATGCCGGAGGCCGGAAGATCGCACTCATCATCAATGAGTTCGGTGATCTTGGCGTCGATGGTGACGTGCTCAAGGGCTGTGGGATTGAGACCTGCGGCGAAGACGACATTGTTGAACTGACCAATGGCTGCATCTGTTGCACGGTCGCTGACGACTTCATTCCAACGATGACGCAATTGTTGGAGCGCGATGCCCGTCCCGACCATATCGTCATCGAGACATCGGGCCTCGCCCTGCCACAGCCCTTGGTGGCCGCCTTCAACTGGCCGGAGATCAAGACGCAGGTTACGGTTGATGGCGTCGTCACAGTGGTTGATGCAGCGGCGGTGTCGGAAGGCCGATTTGCGCATGATCACGACGCCGTGGATGCGCAGCGCAAAGCCGACGAAGAACTGGATCACGAAAGCCCGCTTGAGGAACTCTTTGAAGACCAGATCCGCGCCGCCGACATGATTGTGCTCAACAAGGCTGACCTCGTCGATGCGGATACGCTGGTTAACGTTCGCTCCAAGGTGGAAGGAGAGGTGGAGCGTCCGCTTAAGGTCGTATCCGCGTCGCACGGTGCGCTGCCAATTGAGGTTTTGCTCGGCATGGGGGCGGCCACTGAGAGCGAGATCGCAAACCGCAAATCACACCATGAGCATCATCATGAGAATGGGCATGAACATGATCATGATCACGATCATGACGAGTTTGAGAGCTTTGTTGTCGAGGCGGGCGCAGTGGCGGATACCGATGCGTTTCTTGCC
>JBCBHR010000278.1:0-3458 GCA_038525365.1 Pseudomonadota bacterium
ATCGCGACCAAAGCCCGATGAAGCGGCTGTGGGACATCCCCGCAGCCTTCGTTCTGCTGACGCGGTTGCCCCTGCCTGCCCTGCCCGACCACGCCTTTGCGCACGGCGCGCGGGCCGTCTGGGCGGCAATGCCCGCAGCAGCCGATGGCACCGCAGCGCCTGCGACGGCCTGCCCCGGAAAGGGCGACTGCACATTCGCGGGCGGGCGGCCGGGAACGGAATTTGTGTAGAAATCATCGGAGAAGCGCGCGACATCGCCGGCGCAACCCGCCAAAGCGGCGCAGACCGCGACAACACTCACGGTTTGAAGACGAAAAGCAGCCGACGCGCTGCGGGCATGAGAGTTACGCATTACAGGCCCTGCACCCAAAAGAACACATGGACCCATTAAAGCTTGTTAATGTTACTCGACGGTTAAGCGCCCGCATCTTGCGGTTGCAGCGCGCCCTATAGCGTCTGTGGCAAGCCCGGGCGGATCATCTGCATGCGCACCTTGCCGATGTCTTCACGCTCGAACCGGCTGCCGACCTTGGTGAGCCGAACGAGGATTTGCATCTGGTCGGCTTCACCCACGGCGCAGATGATCTTGCCGCCCGAGCTCAACTGCTCGACGAAACCTTTTGGGAGAGCGTCAAACGCCGCCCACGAAATGATGCGGTCAAACGGCCCCGAGCCCGGCTGCGCACCTTCGGCTCCGTCGCCATGCACACCAATTACATTGTCGATGTGCAATTGCTTGAAGATCCCGTTCGCCTGGGCGTGCAGCCGCCGAAAACGCTCCACGGTGTGCACCCGTTTGACGAGCTTCGACATGACCGCTGCGGTAAATCCACTGCCGGTTCCGATCTCCAGCACGCGATGCTCGGGATCGAGTTCCAGCCGATCTAGCATCATTGCCTGTTGATCAAGACCTTCGAGCACCTCGCCGCATTCGATCGGCAGCATGCGAGATGACCAGACAGCATTGTGGTGGGAAGGATCGGCAAAGACGCGGCGTGGCACGCTCTCAATCGCCGTTTCCAGAGGCTTGTTGGTGAACCCACTCGAGCGCAACCGCAAAAGGAACGCGGCGAAGCCCTCACGGTCGGCCCGTGTCAACGCACTGGAGATCTTTGCAGCAGGCGCAATCATTGCATCAAACCTCCAGTGCGCTTGAAACCGTGCCAAGCGCATCGCGCGCCGTCAAATCAAGCGTCAACGGAGTGACGGATATGCGATTGCGCTGAATGGCACCGAAATCGCTGGCTTGACCCGTGTCGCGGATAGAGCCGCCAAATTTCAGCCAAAAATAGGGCATTCCGCGCCCGTCAAAGCGTTCCTCGGTATACATCGCAAAGTCGGTACGGCCCTGCTCGGTCGGCGTTACGCCCTCGACCGCGTCGGGATGACAGTTCGGGAAATTCACATTCAAAAATGTGCCCTTGGGCAAATCAATATCGATGAGTTTGCGCAACAACGCGGGCGAGTGGGTCTCCGCGGTCTCCCAGCGAATGACCCGCTTGTGATCCTCGAAATTATAGGCCTGCGACAGCGCAATAGACGGCACGCCCAGCACCGTGCCTTCCATGGCGCCCGCAATCGTGCCCGAATACGTCACGCTGTCAGCGACATTGTGCCCAGCGTTGACGCCGGACAGCACAAGGTCGGGCTTTTGGGGCATGACATGGGTGATGCCCATGATCACGCAGTCCGTCGGCGTTCCGCGCAACGCAAAGCGCCGCTCGGTTATCTGGCGCAGCCGCAATGGGTCGTTTAGCGTGAGCGAGTGCGCCAAACCGGACTGGTCCGTTTCCGGCGCGACCACCCAGATGTCATCGGAGAGCGTGGCGGCGATGCGTTCCAGCACCGCCAACCCTTCGGCATGGATGCCGTCGTCGTTTGTTATGAGGATTCGCATACCACGACTTTAGCGCGTGTCAGCGGTGATGACATCCATCCCGTTCATGTAAGGACGCAAAGCTTCCGGCACGGTGATCGAACCATCCGCGTTCTGGTAATTCTCCATCACCGCGATCAGCGCACGGCCAAGCGCCGTACCGGAGCCATTGAGCGTGTGCACGAAGCGCGGCTGTTTTTCATCTTTTGCCCGGTAGCGCGAATTCATGCGCCGCGCCTGGAAATCGCCGCAGACCGAACAGGAGGAGATCTCGCGATACTTGCCCTGCCCCGGAAGCCAGACTTCGATGTCGTAGGTCTTACGCGACCCAAAACCCATGTCGCCGGTGCACAGAACCATGGTGCGGAAATGCAGGCCCAGCCGCTCCAAAATGGTCTCGGCGCACTTTGTCATGCGCTCCAGCTCATCAAGTGAGCTTTCATCATCGGTGATCGAGACGAGCTCCACCTTGTAGAACTGGTGCTGGCGGAGATAGCCCTTTGTGTCGCGCCCTGCAGACCCTGCCTCCGAGCGAAAACAAGGCGTCAGCGCGGTGAAGCGAAGTGGAAGAGTGTCGTGCTCGACAATTTCTTCGCGCACCAAATTGGTCAACGCGATTTCAGACGTCGCGATGAGCCAATGGTCCGTGTTTGTCTTAAACGAGTCTTCGCCAAACTTCGGCAATTGTCCGGTGCCAAACATTGCATCGTCACGCACGAGAAGCGGTGGGTTCACTTCCGTATAGCCATGCTCTTGCGTGTGCACGTCCAGCATGAATTGACCGAGCGCGCGCTCCAGCCGGGCGATGCCACTGGTCAGAACCGTAAACCGCGAGCCCGACAGTTTGGCAGCGCGCTCAAAATCCATCTGGCCGAGCGCTTCACCGAGATCAAAATGCTCCTTTGGTTCGAATGTCAGATCCGGCTTGTCACCAAAGAGACGCACTTCGACATTGTCGTCCTCGTCTGCACCTTCCGGCACATCATCGAGCGGTATGTTGGGAATGGACGCCAGTGCATCGCGAAGGCGGTCATTGAGGTCGCGCTCGGTGTCTTCTGCTTCACCCAGAAACGCCTTGAGTTCACCAACCTCCGATTTCAGCTTTTCAGCTTTTTCGGTATCACCCTGCCCCATGGCAGCGCCGATCTCTTTTGACGCTGAATTGCGGCGCGCCTGCGCCTCCTGCACTTTGGCAACGTGGCTTCGACGTTCTTCGTCCAAGGCGACGAGTTCTGACGATTTCGCTTCCGCCCCGCGTGATTTCAGCGCTGCGTCAAGCGCTTGCGGGTTGTCGCGGATCCAGCGGATATCGAGCATGGTGTCACCTGGTGATCGTCAGTTGAAATACGCGCGTGCCATCGCGGTTTCAGCGCACCGGGTCAAGTGGTGAGGATGGGTTTCGGTCGCGACTGCGGCGCCGAAGGTGGTGGTCAGCCCTTGGCCGCCTCGCCTTCTTCTTCGTCGTCATCGTCATCGTCATCGTCCACGAGATACTCGTCGTCCACCTCCGGCTGCACGCGGCGGGCAAGATAAATGGAAAGTTCGTAGAGAAGGATCGTGGGCACGGCCAAACCAAACTGCG
>JBCBHR010000279.1:0-3450 GCA_038525365.1 Pseudomonadota bacterium
CTCTTGCGTATTTGAGCGTGACCGCTTTGCGCCGGGCCGCATTGAGAGGATGCTTTGGTGCATCGCGCACAATCTCGGCGCCATGCATATCCGCCACAACGAACCCGCAATCATCAGGAAATATCGACGGCGGCACATCCGGCAGCGTCGCAAAATACAGTTGATCGCAGAAGTCGCGGTAGTCGGGCCACTTGGTATCGACCCGCATATCCTCAATTGACGACTTGATTTCGATGATCAACACCGCGCCTTCGCGGGTGATGGCGCACAAATCCGCCCGGCGGCCATTGGCGAGCGTAAACTCCGGCAAGGTCACAATGCCGCTTTCCTCAAACAGCCGCTGGACGCCCCGGCGAACCTGCATGGCGCGATCAGACTGGCGTCCATCAATAAGCGGATGATGCCGTGGCTGGGCGGAAACGATGGGCATAGAAGCATCGTGACCGATTCCGGCGGCAAGGTCGATCCGACAGTGTGATAATGATGTGACGCTCGCGGGAGCGGACAGATCTGCCTGCATTTTGCGCAACTGACGTACTGGACAGTACCAAGCCTGTTCGCTTAACCATTGGTAAACCATGATTTGCAGACGTCTGGTGGTCGAGCGGGGACAGAATAATGTCGATACGGATGATGATTACGGCACTGGTTGTCGCAGCGGCGACGGCGTTGACCGGTTGCTCGGTTGCGACCAATTCGAGCTACTTTAGCGGCGCCTACGCCGGACAGACCGACGGCGCCTATCGCTTGCCGCGCATTCCGGTATCGAAAGTCCCGCGCAAATATCAGCGCCAGACGGTGTCTTACGAGACCAAGCATCGCGTCGGATCGATCATTGTCGACACGCCGAACCGCTTCTTGTACCTTGTGGAACCAAACGGCAAAGCGATCCGCTACGGCATCGGTGTTGGACGCGATGGCTTCCGCTGGTCCGGTACGGCCAAAGTGGGTTGGAAGCGGCAATGGCCAACTTGGACACCGCCTGCTGCCATGATCCGTCGCCAGCCGGAACTCGCAAAATATCGCGGCGGCATGAAGCCGGGCCTGACAAATCCGTTGGGCGCACGCGCGCTTTACCTTACACGCGGCGGGCGCGACACGGGCTATCGCCTGCATGGTTCGCCGGAATGGTGGTCAATCGGGACGGAAGCGTCGTCCGGCTGCATTCGCCTGATGAACCAAGACGTCATCGATCTCTACAACCGCGTGAAACCGGGGGCGAAGGTCGTCGTTCTGCCACAGAAATGATCCGCTGGTTGTGGGAGCGAGCCCCATGAAAAAAGCCGGGCACCTGCCCGGCTTTTTTGATTCCCAAATGGCAGCGCTCGAGGCTGCTCAGATCGCCTCGACCTGCTGAACTTCGGGAATGAAATGACGCAACAGGTTTTGGATGCCGTGCTTGAGCGTTGCCGTGGAAGACGGGCAACCGGCGCAAGCGCCTTTCATGTGCAGGAACACGACACCATCGCGATAACCACGGAACGTGATGTCGCCGCCATCCTGGGCAACCGCCGGGCGCACGCGTGTTTCGATGAGTTCCTTGATGGTGGTGACAATCGTCTCGTCGCCGGTCTCAAAAAACTCTTCGCCGTCCGCATCGGATGCGTCACCGGCGTTTTCGGCCATGACAGGGATGCCAGCGGTGAAATGCTCCATCAGGCCCGCAAGGATGGCGGGCTTCATGTGCGGCCAATCAAGATCGTCTGACTTCGTAACGGTGACGAAGTCATAGCCAAAGAAAACGCCTGTGACGCCGTCTATGTCGAACAGCGTTCCGGCAAGGGGTGACTTGTCTGCCGCGGTGGCGGGGTCGCGGAAGTCAGCGGTGCCCATATCCATCACAACGCGGCCTGGAAGGAACTTCAGCGTCGCGGGATTTGGGGTCGTTTCGGTCTGGATGAACATGGCGTCACCTCAAATTAGAATAATTCAAAACTAGGCCGAGTTGGCCCCCGCTTCAAGGGCCATGATGCTATCAGACCTGTGCGCAGCGTTCAGGCACTCAAGCGATCAGCGCGATGTCCTCATCCGACAAGTTCGCCGGCACGACCGTCACCGGGATCGGGAACGCAGCACCACGTCCGGCAACGGACGACACAAGAGGACCCGGACCCTCCTTAGCGGCGCTGGCGGCGAGGACCATGATGGCGATTTCCTGGTCATCTTCGATCAATTGGTGGATCTGCTCGATGGCCTTGCCCTCACGCACCACAACTTCTGACTCAATCCCGGCACTGTCCCGAGCCATCTGTGCGTAGCGCGCAACCGTTTCCTCGCCCTTGGCAACTGCCTCCTCGCGCATGACCTCTTCAACACCGAGCCAATGCTGAAAATCGCCCGGTTCGATCACGTAGAGCAGGATCAGCCCGCCATTGGTGCCTTCGGCGCGCCGCGCGGCGTAGTTGACCGCACGTTCGCACTCCGGCGTATCGTCGATAACGGCTAGGAACTTTCGACGGTGGCCTTCGCGGCTCGATAGGCGTTGTGTCACCATAGATGACTATGTGGCACTTGCGTCCGCCGACGACAAGAAGCGGCCACCATTGCCCTCAATTGCTCAGTCCCACGATTTCGCGCACATCGGCCATGGTCTTTCCGGCAATCGCAGACGCGCGTTCGCCACCTTGAGCAAGCACGCTGTCGATGAAACCGGGATCAGCGCTCAGGCGGCGCATCTCGGCCGCAATCGGGCTGATCTTGTCGACGGCGAGTTCGGCGAGCGCGGGCTTGAACTCGGAAAACGGCTTGCCGCCATATTCCCTGATAACGGAGCCCGGCGTCATGTCGGCCAGTGACGCAAAGATGCCGACGAGGTTTGCGGCCTCCGGACGGCCCTCAAGGCCTTCCATCTCAGATGGCAGTGGCTCCGGATCGGTCTTGGCCTTGCGTATTTTCTTGGCAATGTCTTCGGATGTGTCGGTCAGATTGATGCGCGACATGTCGGATGGGTCGGACTTCGACATTTTCTTGGTGCCATCACGCAGGCTCATAATGCGCGTGGCTGGGCCTTCGATGATCGGCTCGGTCAGCGGGAAGTAGCCTGTCACGGTTTCACGCCCGACCTGCATTTCCAGACCCATTTCAAGGTCTGCGATGCGCATCGAATAGTCATTGTTAAACTTCTGCGCGATGTCGCGCGTTAGCTCCAAATGCTGCTTTTGGTCGTCACCGACCGGCACATGCGTGGCGCGGTAAATCAAGATGTCAGCAGCCATGAGCGTTGGATAGGCAAACAGGCCGACCGACGCATTTTCGCGGTCTTTGCCCGCCTTTTCCTTGAACTGCGTCATGCGGTTCAACCAGCCCATGCGGGCGATGCAATTGAACACCCATGCCAGCTCTGCGTGTTCACGAACCCGGCTCTGGTTGAAAACGATGTGCTTTGCCGGATCGATGCCCGACGCCAGATAGGCAGCAGCCACGGACCGCGTCGCGCTTTGCAGGACAAGA
>JBCBHR010000280.1:0-3440 GCA_038525365.1 Pseudomonadota bacterium
GCTTGGTCAACGAGATGAAGATCATCGCCGACCGAATGGGCCTCGACGTCTTCGAAATCATCGATGCGGCTGCCACCAAGCCCTTTGGGTTCACGCCTTACTATCCCGGCCCCGGCATCGGTGGGCACTGCATCCCGATCGATCCGTTTTACCTGACGTGGAAAGCGCGTGAATTTGGCTTACACACACGCTTCATTGAGCTAGCCGGTGAGATCAACGCTTCCATGCCGGACTTCGTCCTCGACAAGACGGTCAAGGCGCTCAACGAACACGGGAAGTCATTGAACGGCTCGAAGGTATTGGTGCTTGGCATCGCCTACAAACGTGACGTTGACGATATGCGCGAGAGCCCATCGGTAATGGTCATGGAGCGTCTTCGCGACTGGGGGGCCGATGTGGCCTACAGCGATCCGCATGTTCCAGTTTTCCCGACAATGCGCGAACACCATTTCGAACTGTCTTCGGTTGAATTGTCACCCGAAAGCCTTGCCGCTTTCGATGCCGTTCTTCTGCTCACAGATCATACCGACTTCGATTACAAGATGATCGCGGATAACTCTAAGATACTCGTCGACACCCGAGGGCGTTTTCGCGACCAACCCGGCATCATCAAAGCGTGAGCAAGACCATGAGCAACACCTATGCACTGATCGGCGCGGCCGGGTACATTGCGCCACGCCACTTGACCGCAATGAAGGACACCGGGGGCAATCTGGCCGTTGCCTATGACGTGACCGACAGCGTCGGCATCATGGATCGCCACTTTCCCGACGCGGCCTTTTTTACCGAGTTTGAGCAGTTCGAAGCGTTTGTGCACGAGCAAAAGCGGCGCGGGGCGAACGTTGATTATGTTAGCATCTGCTCACCGAATTACCTTCACAAAGCGCATATGGGCTTTGCTTTGCGGGCAGGATCGCACGCTATTTGTGAAAAGCCGCTTGTGCTTGAGCCTGCGGAGCTCGACGATTTGCTGGCGCTTGAAGCGGAGACAGGTCGCCGGATCAATTCAATTCTTCAACTCCGGCTTCACCCAGCCATCCTTGCACTGAAAGAAAAAGTTGCCGCCGCAGGAAAAAACAAGGTTTACGATGTCGATCTTGGATATTTCACGTCACGCGGCGCTTGGTATCACGCGTCTTGGAAGGGCGTGGAGCCGAAGTCGGGCGGCATCGCCACCAACATCGGCGTTCATTTCTTCGACATGTTGTCCTTTGTGTTCGGCTCGATGAAAACCAATGTGGTTCACCATCGCGCCTCGGATTCCGCCGCCGGATATCTGGAGTTTGAACAAGCGCGTGTCCGTTGGGTCTTGTCGATCAACAGAGATCACCTCCCCCCGCAAACGCCTGAGGGCCAAACCACCTATCGTTCCATCACGGTGGATGGCGAAGAGATTGAGTTTTCGGGCGGTTTCACAGACCTGCACACCGCGAGCTACGAAAACATCCTGGCGGGCAACGGCTTTGGTCTCGACGTGGTTCGTCCGTCAATCGAAACAGTCGCGCATCTGCGCACAGCGCCGATTGAACTCAGCAAAGGCGAAGCCCATCCCGACCTCGCCAAGGTCAAACAGTGATGGCGGAACCGGCTGTCTTCATCCATGAGAGCGCTTACGTCGACGAACCCTCGACAATTGGTGCCGGGACAAAGATTTGGCACTTCGCACATATTCTCGCAAACACACACATTGGCGAGAACTGCATCATCGGACAAAACGTGATGATCGGTCCTGACGTGACCATTGGCAACGGGTGCAAGTTGCAAAACAACGTCGCGTTGTACCGTGGCGTTGAGCTTGAAGATGACGTTTTTTGCGGGCCTTCATGTGTCTTCACAAATGTGTTGAACCCACGCGCGCATGTTGAGCGTAAGTCAGAGTTTCTTCCCACGCTGGTCAAACGAGGAACCACGATCGGGGCCAATGCGACCGTCATCTGCGGCAACACGCTCGGTGCCTATTCCATGATTGGAGCGGGTGCGGTGGTGACGAAGGATGTCGCAGACCACGCGCTGGTTCTCGGAACCCCGGCACGCCAAGTTGGTTGGGTCAGCCGGAGTGGTGAGCGACTGGGCGACGAACTGATTTGCCCCCGCACGCAGGAGAAGTACACGTTGGTGGATGGAGCCTTGGCGCTTGAAGCAGATGCCTGAACCCATGCAATTTATCGATCTCGCGGCGCAACAGGCCCGCATCAAGAGCCGACTTGATGCACGCATTCAAGCCGTGCTTGCCCACGGCAAGTATATCATGGGGCCCGAAGTGCGGGAGCTGGAAACCGCGCTTGCTGCATTCTGCGGTGCGAAACATTGCATCAGCTGTGCGAACGGAACCGATGCGCTTCTCCTCGCGCTGATGGCGTTTGGCGTGCGCACCGGCGACGCCGTATTCGTGCCATCATTCACCTTTGCCTCGACGATAGAAGTGGTCCCATGCATGGGTGCCACCGCCGTGCTCGTCGACATCGACCCCGACACCTTCAATATGGATCCGGAGAGCCTAGAGCGCGCAATCGCTGAAGCCAAGAACGCCGGCTTGCGGCCAGCCGTCGTGATACCGGTGGACCTTTTCGGCCTCCCGGCCAACTACCCCCAAATCGAGCCAATTGCGCGCGAAAACGGCATGCGCGTTATTGCGGATAGCGCGCAAGGTTTCGGCGGGATGATCGATGGCGGGATGACGGGCACGTTTGGCGATGTCACCACGACGTCGTTCTTTCCGGCCAAACCGCTTGGTTGCTACGGCGATGGTGGCGCGCTTTTCACCGATGACGACGCGCTCGCGTCCCTCCTCGACAGCATGCGCGTGCACGGAAAAGGGGCCGAGAAATATGACAATGTGCGCGTTGGCATGAACTCACGGCTCGACACATTGCAGGCAGCTATTCTTCTTGAAAAGCTGGCGGTCTACGAGGATGAGATTGGCGTGCGTCAGCGCACGGCAACGGCCTATCAGCAACATCTGGGCGCCAGTCACAAAACACCCCATGTGCCAGAAGGTTACCGTTCGGTCTGGGCGCAATACACGCTGACCGCTCCGTCAGCCGCGGCGCGCGACGCACACATGAGGCACGCCAAGAAAGCCGGTGTTCCCACCATGATCTATTATCCGAAGCCGCTGCACGGGCAGACCGCTTATAAAAACAGCGTGCGTGATCCGGCGGGCCTCACACACAGCGAGGAGGCCGCCAAGCGTGTCTTCAGCCTGCCCATGCATGGCTATATGACGGAAGCGGTGATAGAACGTGTTGTGGATGTGTTAACCACAGCCGCCTAGCACCATGCCATTAAGATTTGGTCCAGCTTTGGAGTGGGTGAGCCAAAGCGGCCCGTTGGAGACATTTTGATACCATGATCATCCTGTCTTGCGCTGTGGTCTTGATCCTGCTGATCGTTCGGCGGCACGCGCTGCTCAATCCCCTCACCTATTTCACGCTTGTCGT
>JBCBHR010000281.1:0-3436 GCA_038525365.1 Pseudomonadota bacterium
CCCTCAACGGGTCCGCCGGTCCAAAATTGGTATTTATTCTTGGCTGGCGGGTTGATCACGCCTGCGATGTGGCCCGACCCGCCCATCACGTATGTCACTTCACCGCCGAAGCACTTTGAGCCCTCAAAGACGGACAGCGCGGGTGCGATATGATCTTCCTTGGCCGCCAGATTGTAGATGGGCACTTTCACGTCCTTGAGCGAGACCGGCGCCCCGTCGAGGATCATCTCACCCTTGGCAAGCTTGTTCTCATGGTAGCAATTGCGCAGGTAGAAGACGTGGTTGGCGGCTGCCATGCGGGTGGAGTCTGCGTTCCAGTAGAGCAGGTCGAACGGCGTTGGCTCTTTGCCCTTCATGTAGTTGTTGACCATATAGGGCCAGACCAGATCGCCGGAGCGCAACATGTTAAACGCGGTCGCCATCTTCGAGCCGTCGAGATAGCCGTGTTCTCGCATGCGCGCTTCCAGCACCTGTAATTGCTCCTCATCGACAAACACTTTCAAATCACCGGCATGGGTGAAGTCGACCTGGGTGGTGAAAAGCGTCGTCGTGGCGATACGCTTGTCCTTGCGCCGCGCCATAAGGGCCATGCCTGCGGACAACAGTGACCCGCCGACACAATAGCCAATCGCATTTACGTCTGGCTCGCTGGTGATCTCGCCCACGACATCAAGCGCAAACAGCAGGCCCTCATCGATATATGCGTTCCAGTCCTTGTCAGCGTGGTCACGCGTTGGGTTGACCCACGAGATCACGAAGACGGTGTGACCTTCGCCAACTGCCCAGCGGATGAACGATTTTTGTTCGTTGAGATCGAGAATGTAGAACTTGTTGATCCATGGCGGGCAAATGAGAAGAGGGCGCTTCAGCACCTTCTCCGTTGTCGGCGTATATTGAATGACTTCGATGAGGTCATTGCGCGCCACCACCTTGCCGGGGGTCATCGCAAGGTTTTTGCCCACCTCAAACGGAGTGTAGTCAGCCTGCCGGACTTTTAATTCGCCTTTGCCGTCGCGAATATCATGGGCGAGCATTTCCATGCCCTTCACCAAATTCGCGCCGTTGGAGGCGACCGTTTCTTTGAAGACCTCCGGGTTGGAGACCAGGAAATTGGATGGCGACAGGGCATTGGTCACCTGCCGCATGTAGAAACCGGCCTTGTGCTTGGTGTGCTCGTCCAGCGTTTCTGCGTCATCGACAAGGTGATGCGCCCAATCCGTGGTGACGAGATAAGCCTGTTTCATGAAAGAGAAGAACGCCTGCTTGCTCCAGTCTTCATCGGCAAAGCGCTTGTCGCGCTTGTCGCCCGGCACGGCTTCTTCGATGTCCATATCGCCCATGCGCTGGATCGAATTGGACCAAATGTTCATGTAACCAGAAAAGAGCCGCGTCTGCGCTTCCAAAGCGCGCTGCGGATCAGAGAGCCAGTACTCCGTGACCTTTGAGAAGGTCTTGGTCATGTCCGCAACCGGATCAGCAAGTGTGTCGCGGTGTTCGCCGGTTTCGCGCGGGCGCACCCACTCCGATGCCGCATGGCCAGCAGCTTCGATCATGCGAGCCAGATTGTGCGAAAATGCCTCCGGGTCCTTGACGACATAAGCTTCCAGCGGGTTCAGCGTATCCACGGCCACATCTTGGGGCGTTTGCGGCTTTTCAGCGCTGCTTAACGTCCCTGCATCTTGCTTCTGTTGTCCAGACGCCATGTGCGTTTCCAGTCCCTGTAAGTGCTTGGCAACCAATGGTTACCTTTTTTCGACCATGTTAGTTTTCTATTCCACGAACTCAAGAACCACTTAGGAAGCACCTCGCGTGCAAATCGCCATTCTGTCGTCGCGTTCATCCCCGCCTTCCAATGCCATACTTGCTTGCGCGTTGATTTCGGTCATGTGGGGATGCACTTCGACGTCGGGCGTCGACACGACATTGGGCAGCGTTGGCCAGCAATCTGCCGCCGCAGCGCCCCTTCCGGCACCTGCGGAACCGGGCACGTTCGACGGCGCGGCCGTGGACACCGCACCTGCGCCGCTCCAATCCTTGGCGACGTCGGCACCAACGGCGCCACCGCCACCGCCTGATCTCGTGCCACAGGTCACATTGCGCAACACCGGCACGTTTCCCGATCTGCGCGAGCCACCGGAACCGCGTATCCAGCAATTCACCGATGAGGAGCAGGCGCAACTGACCGCCTACATGGAGGGATTGCGGACCGAGCAGCAGGCGGGACGCATCTCCACTGCGCAGTATGAGCAGCGTCTAAGGTTTCTCCAGCAATTGGCACGCTCGCACTCACGTGACGCGCTTCGCCGCATCGGAGCATTGTAGTATGCTTCATGCTTACTTTTTGTCGCCCAGACCGCTATAGCCGCGCAAACCTTCGCCCAGGATCACCAATATGACCGAGTTCCACAAAACCAAGCGCCTACCGCCCTACGTGTTCGAGCAAGTCAACCGCTTGAAGGCGTCGGCGCGTGCGCAAGGCCGGGACATCATTGATCTTGGCATGGGCAACCCTGATTTGCCGACGCCGCAGTCGATTGTCGACAAGCTTTGTGAAGTCGTCCAAGACCCGCGCACTCACCGTTATTCGTCCTCAAAGGGCATCCCGGGTTTGCGCAAGGCGCAGGTGAAATATTACGAGCGCAGGTTTGGTGTTAAGCTTGATCCGGATACGCAAGTGGTAGCGACGCTTGGCTCCAAAGAGGGCTTTGCGAACATGGCGCAAGCCATCACTGCCCCCGGCGACGTCATCTTGTGCCCGGACCCGACATATCCGATCCACGCTTTCGGGTTCATCATGTCTGGCGGCACGATCCGCTCCATGCAGGTCAAGCCGGATGAGGGCTTCATGCACGCGCTGGAGCGCGCGGTGCGCCATTCGATCCCCAAGCCTTTGGCCGTGATCTTGAACTATCCATCAAACCCGACGGCCTATGTGGCGACGCTTGATTTCTACAAGGATGTCATCGCCTTCGCCCGCAAGCACGATCTGATCGTGCTGTCTGACCTGGCATATTCGGAAATCTACTTTGATGGCACGCCACCGCCATCTGTCTTGGAAGTCCCCGGCGCGATTGATGTCGCTGTGGAGTTCACGTCGATGTCCAAGACGTTTTCCATGCCGGGATGGCGCATGGGCTTTGCGGTGGGCAATGAGCGGCTGATCGGCGCTTTGGCGCGCGTGAAATCCTATTTGGACTATGGCGCGTTCACCCCAATTCAGGTGGCCGCAACCGCTGCGCTGAACGGCGACGGCAGTGAAATTGAGGAAGTACGCTCGGTCTACCATGGCCGCCGCGATGTCATGGTGCAGTCGTTCGGCAATGCCGGATTTGTTGATCAGGTCACCCGTCAGAATGAAGAGCGGCATCGCCATGAGCGCGAAGCCGTCCTTGAAGACGTTCAGGAGTTCTGATCCCGTATTATCCAAACCGAGGTC
>JBCBHR010000282.1:0-3429 GCA_038525365.1 Pseudomonadota bacterium
CGAGATCGCAATCGGCAAGCGATTTCAAGTCGCCGACGGGCGTCATGTTGGCCGTGATCATGTCTCGGTCGGCGGCGGCCATCTTCTCGCGCGCGACGAGTTTCTCGGTAGTTTCTGCGATTTTCGCGATGGCGTTCTCGGCGTTTTCAAGCGCGATGTCGCTCAGCAAAACCGTGTAACCCGCTGCCGCTGAGACCTGTGCGATGCCCGCGCCCATCTGTCCGGCGCCGATGACACCGATGGTCTTGATTTCCACGCTCATGGTTGTGTTCCCGTCACCAATTTTTGCGTTCCAGTGTGTCGTTTGTGCAGTGCAATGTAAATGGTCCGTTGTGTGACAGTCACTCGATGAATGTGACTTTCACGCCGCGCCGCACGAGCCGCGCCAGCTCCAAGGCATCCCAATTGGTCAGGCGCACACACCCGACGCTGCCGGTGATACCAATCTCGGATGGTTCCGGCGTGCCATGAATGCCGTAGGAGCGCTTTGAAAGGCCAATCCATGCATTGCCCACCGGACCGTTTGGCCCCGGCGGAAGGCGGACAAGGCCCTTCGACAGTCCTGGCTGCGCGGAGCCGTTGGGATCATAGGTGTATTGCGGGTTTTGCGCTTTGTTGCGCACCGTATGGGTGCCGGACGGTGAGGGGGTGTTCGCCGAACCAATGGAGGCCGGATAGGCCGCGACAAGCCTTCCGCGCGCGTCATAGGCGCGAACCTGAAGCGCCGATTTGTCGGCTTCGATGCGGGCCACGCGCGTCTGCAGATACTTGCCCTTGTTGGCCACGCGGATCACCGTGCCGGGTTGATCGAAGTCGGCTTGCGGGTTCAGTTGCGCCAGATAGTCCTCATCCATGTGAAACCGCTCGGCGAGCATCTCACGGGTGTTCATGAAGCCGATCTGCGGCAGCGACGCCTGATTGATGTAGAGCGCCGGAATGTTCGGCGTGAACGGGCCGCGCGCGTCTTTTGCGGTGATTTCGTAGTCGACGAACAACGGGGTCGTGGACACGCGCATCAGGCCCGGCAGCAGTTTGTCGTCCGGATTGGCGGCGTTGTGGGTCGCCAAGGCGAGCCGAAAGCGCACCGTGTCTTTGCCGTCGATGACGCCCGGCGAATACCCCGCCCGATCCAGAAGAATTTGTATGCGCGCAAGGGCCTCTGCGCCAAGCGGCGGCGCCACATAGTGCTGCGAGCCGCCAATGGCGATGTCGTCAAACTGGTCCGATGTGGGAGGAAGGGCCTGCGCGACCGAAGCCGCCAAGCCAAGCCAGACCATAAACGCAAACACCCGCACCAACATGGGCGCGCGTATGGCAGAGATAGGCCAATGCTGCAAGATTGTGTGCCCTCCGGTATCATCGCGACATCTCGCGTGCGTGGCTTGCGTTTCGATGATAGCAAAGTGCTCCCGCATCCGGAGATGCCCTGCCCAATGCCATTCAACAAAATCCACGTGCCACGCGATTTGCCCCGTGACATTTGCGCTGAGATCAATCGCGAACTTCATGAAAGCCTGGTGGCGACCTGTGGCGTCAACCCGGAAGATGATTTCTCACTTATCGTGCGTCACGATCCGGTAGACATGATGTTTCATCCGACATTTCTCGGAAAGCGTAATCCCGACGCGACGATTGTCATTGAAATCGTGTTGCTCGGCGGGCGAACCGAAGCGCAAAAGGAACACCTGTTCCGCGATATGCGTCAGCGGTTGGACACAATTGGCTTTCCTGCTGAAAACTCGATCATGTATCTCATGGAAAACAATCCGGTCGATTGGTCATTCAGTCCGGTCGGCTCTGTGAAGACAGCATTGGGGCTCTAACCGAGCCCCAATTCGGCGCGCTTCTTCTTCGTCAGGCCCTTGGCGACAAGGTCGTGGCTCAAGCGGATGTAGTCACTCAAATCATCATCGCTCATCGCGGCATCATCGGTGCGCTGGATCCATTTCATGCCGCGCGAAGCGAGGTAGGGTGCGGGGCGGCAGCCGCGTTGTTCTTTAAGGATATCAAAGGCCAAGGGCGTGACCTTGAATGTGACATAGGGATCATCGCCGTCGCTCCAGCCGCCGATTGCGAATACCTTTCCGCCGACCTTCCAAACATCTGCGCCGCCCCACTGCACCACATGGGATGTGGCGGGAAGCGCGGCGCAGATGGCATTGTAGCCGTCGCGGGTCACCGTCAAGCAGCCGCCTTGTCATCGTTGGATGCCGTGGCGCGCGGCTTGAAGTTCAACCGGTCGGAGCCAGCCAAAACCTTGACCGTCGCCCCATCGGCAACCTCGCCGGACAGGATCAGCTCGGCGAGCGGATCCTGCAACTCGCGCTGGATCACGCGCTTTAACGGGCGTGCGCCATAGGCGGGATCGTAGCCCTTTTCGGCCAACCAATCGTAGGCGGCATCTTCCAGATCAAGCGTGATCTTGCGATCCGCCAAGAGCTTTTCCAGACGACCGAGTTGGATGGAAACAATCTGGCCCATGTCTTCGCGACGCAGGCGGTGGAACAGGATTGTTTCGTCCACGCGGTTGAGGAACTCCGGGCGGAAGGCGGCGCGCACCGCGTCCATCACGACATCACGCACACCATCGACGTCGTCACCATCGGCGAGGTTCACGAGGAACTCAGCGCCAAGGTTGGACGTCATGATGATCAGCGTGTTCTTGAAGTCGACCGTGCGGCCTTGGCCGTCGGTCAGTCGCCCGTCATCGAGCACTTGCAGGAGCACGTTGAAGACATCCGGATGCGCCTTTTCGATCTCGTCAAACAGGACAACCTGATAGGGCCGACGACGCACAGCCTCGGTTAGAACACCGCCTTCATCATAACCGACATAGCCGGGCGGTGCACCGATGAGCCGTGAAACGGCATGCTTTTCCATGAACTCCGACATGTCGATGCGCACCATCGCCTGGTCGTCATCAAACAGGAATTCGGCCAGCGCCTTTGTCAACTCAGTCTTGCCGACACCGGTTGGCCCAAGGAAGATGAAGGAGCCGATGGGTCGGTTTAAGTCTTGCAGACCGGCGCGGGCGCGGCGCACTGCGCGGCTGACGGCCTGCACGGCCTCGCCTTGCCCAACGACGCGTTTTGCCAGTTCATCTTCCATGCGCAGCAGTTTGTCGCGTTCGCCTTCAAGCATTTTGTCAGTCGGGATACCGGTCCAGCGCGAGACGATGTGCGCCACGTGTTCGGGCGTCACCGTCTCTTCAAGCAATCCACCCGTTGCGCTGTCGCCCGCCGTTTCTGCTTCGGCGAGCTTGCGCTCGAGGTCCGGGATTGTGCCATAGGCGAGTTCGCCCGCTTTCTGGAATTCGCCAGTGCGCTGCGCGTTGGCCAATTCGTTGCGTGCCTCATCGAGCGCCCGTTTCAGGTCGGCGGCGGTACCAAGCTTTTCCTTTTCAGCCTGCCAGGCAGCCGTAATAGATGA
>JBCBHR010000283.1:0-3362 GCA_038525365.1 Pseudomonadota bacterium
ATCATCGCCCACGAGGTGCATGAAGAAGTCCTTCTGCGCGATCATGTGGCGGTCCATGTTCATCGACATGAAGCCCGTCAGTTGCAGGAAGCCCGGATAGACCTGGCGGCCAAAGCCCATATTCGGAAACGGCACGGTCATGATCACGTTGTCGCGGAACCATTCGATCGGCTTTTCTTCCGCAAGCTTGTTGACCGCTGTCGGGTTGCGGCGCGTGTCAATCGGGCCACCCATCAGAATCATGGACAGGGGCGCGTTGGGGCTCTTGCGCGCTTCCATGACGGAGACAGCAGACAGCACCGGAACGGACGGCTGGCAGACGCCGACGATGTGCGTCTCCGGCCCCAGATGGTTCATCATCTCGATCAGATAGTCGATGTAATCATCGAGATCGAAATGGCCCTCCGCGACGGCCACGTTACGCGCGTCCACCCAATCGGTGATATAGACTTCGGCCTCCGGCAGCAGGCGCTCGACCGTGCCGCGTAGCAGCGTTGCGTAGTGGCCGGACATCGGCGCTACGATCAGCACGCGCGGATCATTGGCGCGCGGCTTGGGCAGATCGCGCTGGAAGTGGATCAGATTGCAAAAGGGCTTTGACCAGACCACGTTTTCGCCAACCGGCACTTCCTGGTCATCGATCACCGTGAAATCCAGCCCGAATTCCGGCTTTCCATAGCGGCGGGTTGTCCGCTCGAAAACCTCGGCCCACGCCGCGACGGTGCGGCCATATTTGGTGCGCGACATCGGGTTTACCGGATTTTGATAGAACATTCGCGTGGCATCGGCGGCAGCGCGCCACGGCTGCATAAACGCGTGGTGCATCTCGTAGAGGTGGTACATTGGCATTGGCAGTCCCCTTGTTTTTTCGGACACCTGAGCCGCAAGTCTCCCCTCTCGCGGCCACGCCGAACCTAAGGCATACGCGTTGGCACGCAACACGCAATCGTATGCTCGTTACACCAAAGTTGGGCACGAACGAAGCAACCCTCCCGCTCATCACAGGTGACGTAGCGTATTCATAGGCTTAAGGGTAAGACTATAGTTACAAACGAATAAAACGTGCTGTGATTACTGAATGAACCGGGACCAAGCCAGCGCGCCCGGTTGTCATTCAACACCTTCGATGATGACCAATTCGCCGTCCGATATCTCCTGCCGGATGGCGCGGGCTTTGGCATATTGGTCAGAGTTGTAGCAGTCGAGCGCTGCCTGATAGGTCGGAAACTCGATAACGACATTGCGCGGGCGGGCCTCGCCCTCCGACACGGAGAATTCGCCGCCACGCACAAGGAACTTCGCCCCATATTCTTTGTAGGCGGGTCCGGCAGCGTTCTTGTATTCATCGTAGCGCTCCGGCGCGTTCACCGTGATGCGTGCAATCCAATACCCTTTGGCCATATCGCCTAGTCCTGTGCTGTGTGTTGAAGTGCCTGCGCCATCTCCTGCAGGATTTGGCTGGCGGCGGTTGCCGGATCGGCGGCGGCGTTGACGGGACGGCCGACCACGAGATGGCTGGCGCCAGATGTGATGGCATCGCCCGGCGTCACCACGCGTTTCTGGTCGCCGACATCGGAGCCCTTGGGCCTGATACCCGGTGTAACGACGGCCATGTCTGAGCCGACAATCTCGCGAACCCGGCCTGCTTCCGCCGCGGAACAAACGATGCCGCCGATACCGGCATAGCGTGCTTGCTCCGCACGCATGAAAACAAGGTCCTCAGCAGCCCCGGAATAGCCTGCATCGGCAAGGTCGCCATCATCCATCGACGTGAGGACGGTGACCCCGAGCAGGCAAAGATCAGAGCCTTTGGCCGCGCCCACTGCCGCCTTCATTGCCTTTGGGTAGGCGTGGATGGTGAGCATATCGACACCGAGCCTCGCGACGTTTTCAACGCCCTTGGCGATCGTGTTGTCGATATCGAGGAGCTTCATGTCGAGAAAGACGGATTTGCCATCGGCTTTCAAATCCCGCGCCAGATCCAGCCCGCCGGCAAAGGCGAGTTGATAGCCGATCTTGTAGAACGTAACCGTATCGCCAAGCCTGGCTGTCAACGCGCGGGCATCGGCCACGGTTGGCACATCGAGTGCCACGATCAGGCGGGATGTGGTTTCAGCGGTCACCATGGCCTGCTTTTGCATGGTCAAAAGCCGCGCTCAAGCCGCGTTGGCGCTTATCCCCGACCGCGACCCGAAACGGCGATTTCCATCAGTGAGCGGCACGTGGCCCTGAGCATGGAGAGCGTGCGCTCATCGGTTGGCAGGCCATCGTCGCCGAACGCACCGCTCGCACGGCTGACGGCGCATTGTTCGGTGATGATCTGGGCTTCGACGTTCATCAATACCGCGCGCAAATGATAGAGCCCGCGAATGCCGCCGAGGCCACCGGGCGACGCGGAGCCAAGCGCAACCACCAGACCCGGAAACGGCTTGGGATCAGTTCTGATGACGCTCATCCAGTCGATGGCGTTTTTCAAAAGCGGGGTGATCGAGGCATTGTACTCCGGTGACGCAATGAAAAGACCGTCTTGCGCCGCCAACAGTTTGGCAAGCTTGGTGACGTTGTCCGGTATGCCTTTTTCCGCCTTCAGGTCATCATCATAGATCGGCATGGGATAGTCACCGAGCGAGACGAACGTCGTCTCGGCGCCCATCTCGGCCAGCACACTATTGGCGGCATGGGCGAGTTGGCCATTGAACGATCCGGAGCGGATCGAGCCTGCAAAGATCATGATTTTCATCGGAAGACGTCCCAGTGGATCACGCAAACGCAGCTAGGGCATGCGTGCCCCATGCCAAGACGAGCTCACTCGCCGAGATCAAAAAAGTCCTTCATGCGACTGAAGAAACCCGATGATTGCGGTGAATTTTCCTTCGCGGAGATTTCTTCGAATTCCTGCAGAAGCTCGCGTTGGCGCTTGGACAGGTTTTGCGGCGTCTCCACGGCGATCTGGATGTAGAGGTCGCCCATGGCTGCCTGACGCATGACCGGCATGCCCTTGGCTTTCAGGCGGAACTGTTTGCCCGACTGCGTGCCTTCGGGAACTTTCACACGTGTCTGGGTGCCGTCAAGCGTGGAGACTTCAAACGAACCACCGAGCGCTGCAGTCGTCATCGACAGTGGCACTTTGCAATAGAGGTCCGCCCCGTCGCGCTGGAAAAATTCGTGCGGCTTAACGGAAATGAAGATGTAGAGATCGCCGGTCGGGCCGCCGCGATATCCGGCTTCGCCTTCGCCTGCGAGGCGGATGCGCGTGCCGTCTTCAATACCAGCTGGAATGTTGACCGACAGCGAGCGCTCTTCGGTCACGCGGCCCTGTCCGCCACAGTCGGTGCATGGATCGGAGATCACCTCGCCGCGAC
>JBCBHR010000284.1:0-3355 GCA_038525365.1 Pseudomonadota bacterium
TGCGCGGCGTCCATAGATCGCCGAGCAGCAATTCGGCGAAGTTTGATTTGGAGGAAATCATCACATGACCGAAACGCCGGAAGATATCGCTCGCCACAACGCCAAGATGGCTAAGAAGAAGGTGGCACGTGACAAGATCATGGCGACGAAGACCGAGGAAAAGGGTCTTGTCATGGTGCACACCGGCAAGGGCAAGGGGAAGTCGACGGCGGCGTTTGGCATGATCTTCCGCCACATCGCTCATGGGCGCAAGTGCGCCGTCGTGCAGTTCATCAAGGGTGGCATGTCGACGGGCGAACGGGACATGATCCTCGAGCGGTTCTCAGATATTTGCGCGTTTCACACCATGGGCGAGGGCTTCACCTGGGAGACCCAGGACAAGGAGCGCGATGTCGAGATGGCACAGGCTGCCTGGGCGATTGCGAAAGACCTGATCCGCGACTCTTCCAACCACATGGTTTTGCTGGACGAGATCAACATCGCGCTTCGCTACGACTACATCGATATCGCTGATGTGGTTGCATTCTTGCGCGATGAAAAACCCGCGATGACCCACGTCGTTTTGACAGGACGCAACGCGAAGGATGAACTGATAGAATTTGCCGACCTCGTCACCGAGATGGAACTCATCAAGCATCCGTTCAAATGCGGCGTGAAGGCGCAGATTGGGGTGGAGTGGTGATATGAGCTTTCGCGACTTGACGCCAACGTTTTGGCTAACAGTTCTGGCTGCGCCTTTGGTGATCGGCGGCGGAGCCGTGATAAATCAGTTTGGCGTCGGTGGCGTGCTAAGCTTCCTGCTGAAAGACAGCGCGCGAAACCTGTTCTTCGTTCTTTTCGGTTTTGCAGCGTTTGCGATCGCACTCTGGCGCGGCTGGATCGCAAACCGCGAGAGAAGAAACGCCGAAGCGCGGTGGTTGCTCCAGCGCTTCTACGATGGAATTGAAATGACTACTGCGCTAAGTCCGGCGGGGCAGCCTCATGTCAATCGGCGGCTGGCTGGGGTCGCGTACCTGGAAGAATTGTTCGATGAACTCAAAAACCCCAAGTATGGCGGCGAGTATGACGGTCTTGCAAACGCCACGATTGATGCGATCATCAACGCGGAAGCATAAGGAATTGGCATGACTGCCATAACGTTGAGTGAGCAAATTGATAAGTCGATTACGCGGCTGGTGAGCAATCCTGTCTTCGCGAACCGACTTGACGAAGAGACTTTGCTCAGGGTCGCTGAACGGCTGCATCTCTCGATGGACGTTGCAGATCCGGCCAATGTTGACAAAGAGGCTCTTATGTCTGCGGTGAGGGCCTATGCCGCGGCAAAGGGATTGCTTCGGGACTAACGACCTCACACCAGCCAAAGCCGCGCCGCTAACGCAAAGCATGTTACCACCAACAGCGGCTTGATCAGTCGTGCGCCGTTTTTCATTGCAAGAGCAGCGCCGACGCGGGCGCCTGCGATTTGCGCGATGCCCATGACGAGGCCGATCTTCCACGCGATTGCGCCCGCCCAGGCAAACAGCACGAACCCACCGACATTTGAGGCGAAGTTGAGGAGCTTTGTGTGCGCGGTTGCTTTCAAAACGCCGTAGCCCGCAAGGCTGACAAAACCGAGCATGAAAAACGAGCCCGTACCCGGCCCAAACACACCGTCATAGAAGCCAACGAGCGGGACGAGTGTAACCATGAAGATGAATGGCGTCAGCCGCGCCGCTTTGTCCACATCGTCGAGGCCGGGCTTCAGCCAGAAATATAGCGCAATGGCCACAAGCAGAAACGGCAGCACTGCGCGAAACCATTCGCCGGGCACCATGGTTGCGACAACAGCGCCGACCATTGAGGCAGCAAAGGCGATCAACGCCGACGGCCACTGCGCTTTCAGGTCCACATGGCCTTTGCGGCCGTAGCTCCAGGCGGCAGTGCCAGCGCCGAACAGTCCTTGAAGTTTGTTTGTGCCGAGTGCCTCCACTGGCGACAGCCCTGCCAGCACCAGAGCCGGGACAGTGATCAGTCCGCCGCCGCCTGCAATCGAATCAACGAAGCCAGCCAGAAACGCAGCGATTGCCAATACCGCCAACAGGCTTGTAGCGTCGTCAAACATCACCTTCGTTTGAACACGAAGGTTCAATGGGCGCAACGCGACGCCGTGCTTACTTAGGAAGGGCGACAAACGATGGCCGGTTTTTTGGACACAATCAAAACGATGCTGGAACGTGACAAGACCGTGCGGCTGGTGGCCAATGATCCGGCGCTGACGGCAGAGCTTCTGCTGCTGTTCCGAATGATGTTGGCGGACGGAACGGTGCGCGAAGAAGAGCTCTTTGCTTTCAAACGCATTTGCCGCAGCGCGTTCGGTCTCAATCCCGAGGCGATGCAGGATGTGTACAAATATCTGGAAGACTATGGATATGAACTGACCGCCGAGCAGACGGCGGAGATCTTCAGCGAATTGCCCGCCGACCGGCGTCAAACACTGCTCGATCACATGATCCAGATTGCGGAGAGCGACAACAATCTTGATGCCCGCGAACTGGCGCTGCTTGGCAAGACGGCTGACATGCTGGGATTTGATTTGAAGGGCGGGAGCGCCGTGCAATAGCGGGATAATGATCGCGTGCGTCGCATGTGCGATTGACGTGTGGCCGTCCCATCCATACACCAACACGACCGGCAGGGCCGCCAGACATCGCAGGTGGCCGGAGCGGATTGGCAAAGCGCTGACCTTGAAGGAGGGGTGCCTTGCCGACTGTCGAGGCGAAACCGGCGTTAGGCGCTGGTCCTCCGGATAACTTTGACTGATCGGAGAGAACCATGACACGCCTTGCGCTGACTGCTGCCGCCCTGACCACTCCTGTTTCTAACGCCTTAGCGCATGGTGGCCACGTTGCCGCGAGCGGTGGTCACGACCATTGGCTTGCTGTTGGTGCGGCTATCGTCGCTGTTTTGATCGGCGTCGGTTTGTTCGTCCGCCAACGTGCAAAGCGCTGAGGCGGCACGATGTTTGAGACGGCACCGGACGGAAAAAAATACGGCGTCATGATCTGCGGCCACGGGAGCCGGAATGTGAACGCCGTTGATCAGTTTGCGAAACTGGCGGAACGCCTGCGCGAGCGCTTTCCGCAGGTGCCGGTCGACTATGGCTATCTGGAGTTCGCCAACCCTGTTTTGCACAAGGGTTTGGATGCGCTGAAGGCGCGTGGTGTGAACCACGTCCTCGCCGTGCCGGGCATGCTCTTTGCCGCTGGCCACGCCAAAAACGATATTCCCTCGGTGCTCAATGCCTATCGGGCGATGAACCAGGACATTACGGTCGACTATGGCCGCGAGCTTGGATTTGATATGCGCATGATCCGCG
>JBCBHR010000285.1:0-3352 GCA_038525365.1 Pseudomonadota bacterium
GCTGCCGGTGCTTCATGACCTCAATATTTCGATCGCGGAAGGGGAGTTTTGCGCCGTGGTTGGCCCGTCGGGTTGTGGCAAGTCGACGTTGACGCGCCTGATCGCTGGATTGATGAAGCCAGATGAAGGCGAGGTTTGGCTGCATGGCGAGCAGGTCAAAGGGCCAAAGAAGACCGTCGGGATGGCGTTTCAAAACCCGGTGCTGCTGGAATGGCGCACCATACTCGACAACGTAATTTTGCCCTTGGAGATCGTAGCGCCGATGATGCCGCGCAAGGACCGCGAGGCGCGTGCGCATGAACTGCTCAAACTTGTTGGGCTGGAAGGTTTCCACGATAAGCGCCCGTCGGAATTGTCGGGCGGCATGCGGCAGCGTGCATCGCTTTGCCGGTCCATCGTCCACAAGCCGGAAGTGCTGATCCTTGATGAACCTTTTGGTGCGCTGGACGCGTTCACCCGCGAGGATCTCTGGCAGACGATGCATGACTTGCGTGCCGAAGAGCCCTTTACGACGCTGCTGATCACCCACGATTTGCGTGAGTCGATCTTTCTGGCAGATGAAGTGGTGGTGCTTTCCGGGCGCCCGGCGACGGCGCAATACAAGATGAGAATTCCCGGCGCCAGCGCGGAGCGTTCCATCGATGATCTCTACACGCCGACCGCCGCCGACCAACTCAACATCCTGCGCCGCCAAATCGAAATCGCGCAGGGCCGCGCGCCCGTGGAAGACGAAACACCGACGCTGGAGGCGGCGCAATGAGCCTGCAAAAATTTGCGGTACCGACCTTTGCCATCATCGTTTTCCTGTTCTTCTGGGAGGGGCTGGTGTGGATCAATGACTGGCCGAACTACAAAATGGCCTCGCCGTCTGACCTCTGGCCTGCTTATGTGCGCTATTGGGGACTGTTCATCGAGATGGGTTGGCAGACCTTGTGGCGCACCGTCGTGGGCCTGGCGCTGGCGATTGTTGTCGGCACGGGTATTGGTATGATCATGGGCTTCTCACGCACCATGCGCGAGGCGCTTTACCCGCTTCTCGTCGGCTTTAACGCGATCCCCAAAGCAACCGTTGTGCCGATCATCGCGCTGATTTTCGTTGGCGCACACGACTTCAACACCGTGCTGATCGCCTTCATGATTTCGTTTTTCCCGATTGCCGTTTCGGTCTCCATCGGGTTGTCGACGCTGGAGCCGGAATACCGCGATATCTTGCGGTCACTTGGCGCTTCCAAGTTCACGATTTTCTGGAAGATTGCACTCCCAAAGACACTGCCGGAATTCTTCGGTGCGTTGAAAGTGGCGGTCACGCTCGCGTTTATCGGCACCAATTTGATGGAAATTGTCTCGCCGCACGGGCGGGGTCTTGGCGCGTTGTTTGATTCCGGCAAGACGAACTCGGACTACCCGTTGATGTTTGCCGTTCTCATCGCCTTGGCCGCGCTTGGCATCGTGCTTTACTACATCGTGGTCTGGCTGGAGAAGACGTTTGCAGGGTGGGCGGAGCGCGAAGCGACGTGAGCGTTCGCTCGTAGGCTACACTTTCTTAACCATCCTGGCACACCCGCCGTTCACCCTGGCGCCATAGCGTCCGCGCGGGGGGCTTTCGAGCCAGGGACTTTGAACGGTGGTTTCACGAAGCCAAGAAAAGATCATCGCGGTCGCGTGCCGGTTTGCATGCCTTGTTGTGCTGAGTTTGATGCTTGCGGCCTGTGCCATGGGCGAACGTCGGCCTGCGCAAGGGCTGGACGATGCGGGCGGCGGCGGCGTGTTCTCGCTGCCAAAGATCACGCTGCCGGGATTTGGCAACAGCAGTGGTAATAGCAGCGCCAGTGCGTTGCCCGCATCGGAGCGCCAGTGCCGTGCAAAATTGAAGCGGCTCGGTGTACAGTTTAAAGACATGGCGCCGATCAACGACGGACCCAACTGCCGCATCGCGCATCCGGTGAAAGTGTCGACATTTGCGCGCGGTGTGAAAGTCACGCCCGCTGCCACGCTCAATTGCGGCATGGCCGAAGAATCCGCGCGATGGGTGCAGGGCGATCTCGCGGTGGCGACGCGCACGCGATATCTGCAAGGCATTTCCGAAATCCGCCAGATGTCGGCCTATTCGTGCCGCCGCATTCGCGGGTCGGGCCAGTGGTCTGAGCACTCCACCGGCAATGCCATCGACATCGGCTCCATCAAATTGAAGGGCGGCAAGGTGATCGATGTGGCCAAGCCGAACTTCTTTGCGTTGCGCGAACGGGCTTATCTGCACCGCGTGCGCAACAAGGCGTGCGGTCATTTCACGACCGTGCTCGGGCCCGGATCGGACAGCGATCACAAGGATCATTTCCACTTCGATTTGAGGCAGCGCAAATCCGGCTATCGCCATTGTGACTGAATGATCAATCGGCCGGGATTCGCCTTGGTTTTCCGTCTTCGCCGATATGCACCATGGTAAAACGCGCAAAGGTGACGCGTTCGCGCGTCTCACTCAGATAGCGCTGCGCCCACGCCTCGATATAAAGGATCATGGAGGAGCGACCGACACGTTCGACGTCGGCGTAGATTTCCAGCGTATCGCCCACTTTGACGGGGCTTGCGAAGCTCATTTCATTAACGGCGGCGGTGACGATGCGACCGCGTGCGCGTTCGGCGCCCGCAATGCCGCATGCCAGATCCATCTGCGCCATCACCCACCCTCCAAATATGTCGCCCGCCGCATTGGTGTCGCCGGGCATGGCGAGCGTGCGCAGGGTGAGTTGGCCGCGTGGGGTTAATGGTTGGTCCGTCATGGCGGCTACATGCAGCAGGTTTTCGTCGATGTCACCCGTCATCACTTTGCGGTTTGCGACGTTGATGTCGCGATGGGCAGCGCAGGGGTAAGGCGCGCGCGCTAAGCGGCGAAATCTTTGCACGGCGCGCGGAGCATGCCCATGCCGATGATGACCATCAAAGCCGCTGTGTGCCGCCAGTTTGGTGCCCCGCTCACCATTGAAACCGTGGAACTGGCCGACCCTGGGCCCGGCGAGATGCGCATCCGCATGAAAGCGTGCGGGATCTGCCATTCCGACATCACCTATGCCGAAGGTGGTTGGGGCGGGGAATTGCCGATGGTGCTGGGCCATGAGGCGGCGGGCATTGTGGAGACCGTTGGGTCCGGCGTGACCGCGTTCAAACCCGGTGACCGTGTGATCGCCACGCTGGTGCGCGCCTGCCATGAATGCCGCCATTGCCGCCGCGCGCGCCAAAGGGGGACACGACATGCGCGCTGTCGCCGACAAAGATCACCCGTCCATGCACGAACCGGTCCAGCTTGGCACAGCGGAACTTGTAGACGCTCATCCAGTCCAGCCGAAACGGCATGTCG
>JBCBHR010000286.1:0-3330 GCA_038525365.1 Pseudomonadota bacterium
CCTCGTCGAAGACGCCGTACGCGCGGCTCTGCTTGAAGACCTCGGCCGTGCCGGTGACATCACAACCAACGCCACGATTGCGCCCGATGCGACAGCAACTGCGGTTATCGCGGCGCGTGACGCGGGCGTGGTATCGGGTATGGACTTTGCGCTTATGTCGTTTTGGTTGATGGATCAATTGTTGAAGTTCGATGTCAAAGTCGTTGATGGAAATGCCGTCAAACCCGGCGATGTACTCGCCAGAATTTCCGGCAATGCACGCGCGCTCCTGTCCGGTGAACGTGTCGCGCTGAACTACCTCATGCGCATGTGCGGTATCGCCAGCTACACCGCCCAATTTGCCGACAAGATTTCTCACACCAAAGCGCGCATCTGTGACACCCGAAAGACCGTGCCCGGGCACCGTGCCTTTGACAAATACGCCGTTGCCTGCGGTGGCGGCTCCAACCACCGGTTTGGCTTGGATGACGCGATCCTGATCAAGGACAACCACATCGCAGTCTCAGGCGGTGTTGCGCAGGCAATTGAAAACGCACGCGCCTATGTCGGCCATATGGTCAAGATTGAAATCGAGGTGGACCGGCTGGACCAAATGCGCGAGGCGCTGACCGCCAAGCCGGACATCATCCTGCTTGACAACATGACGCTCGACCGATTGGGCGAGGCAGTTGCCATCAACGCCAATGATAACGATGGCATGGTCAAACTTGAAGCGTCGGGCAATGTGAACATCGACACGGTTCAAGCCATTGCGGAAACCGGCGTCGATTACATCTCAACCTCGAAGATCACCATGGCCGCGCCAACGTTGGATGTCGGGTTGGATATCGTTTTGGATTGAGGGGCAGCGCTGCCCCTGCGGCATCTTGAAAACAGCTTGGTTTGCCGCTCTTATTCCCGCAGCGACGTTTACGTAAGTGTAGTCGCGTGCTTGGGAGGGCGGAATGATTTTTGTTGCAGCGACTGACGATGGTGACGAAATCCGCTACGTCGACAAAAAGCGTTGGTTGTGGGTGCTGTCCACATTGTCGCCGGGTGTTCCGGCTTTTTGTGCGCTCGCGCTGCTGGCGAGCGGCAATGTTTGGTGGGCTGCCGCGCCGCTCATTTTCTACTACGCCCTCGTGCCGATCCTCGACTCATTGATTGGTGAAGACCCCAACAATCCGCCTGAAGCGGTTGTCGAGCAGATGGCCGAAGACCAGCACTACCGCCGGTTGTTGTTCGTGGCGTCGGGCGTACTGTGGCTGAATTTTCTCATCGTTGTGTGGGTGATCGGCACACAGCCATTGCCGCTTTGGGCAGCGGCGTTGCTAACACTGTCGGCGGCGGTGGCGTCCGGTTCCGGGCTGACGGTTGCCCACGAACTGGGGCACAAACCGAACGTTGTCGACAAGTGGGGCGCGAAGCTCGTCGCCGCCATTTCGGGCTACTCGCACTTCATGATCGAGCACAATCGCGGCCATCATGTGCAGGTCGCGACGCCTGAGGACGCGGCGTCCGCACGGCTTGGTGAAAGCCTTTGGATGTTTGCCACCCGCGAAATCCCGCATGTCGCCAAGCGCGGCTGGCAGATGGAAGCGGCGCGATTACACAAGAAGGGCCTGCCTGTTTTCAGTCGACACAATGATCTGTTGCAGGGTTATGCGATCACCGGTGGCGTCGGCCTTGCGATCGTCGTGGCATTCGGCCCCGCAATGATCCTGTTTTTGGTGGCGCATCACGCCGCTTCCTGGTTCCATTTGACCATGGCCAACTATGTCGAGCACTACGGCCTGAAGCGAACGCGCAAGGAAAACGGCCGCTACGAGCCGTGCCAGCCGCACCACTCTTGGAACACCAACCACATCCTTTCAAACCTGTTGCTGTTTCACCTGCAGCGCCATTCCGACCACCATACAAACCCGCTCGTGCCGTATCAGTCGCTGCGCAATTTTGAAGAGTTGCCGCATTTGCCCTCCGGCTATCCGGGATCATTTGTGCTGGCGGCCATACCGCCGCTTTGGCGCGCAGTGATGGACCCGAAAGTGGCCAAATGGGCTGATGGTGACGCGCGCAAGTGCAATGTGGCACCGGGTTTGGAAAACCACTACGCGCTCAAATTCCAGCACCTGTGATCAGCGCTCCAAGCGCTCGCGCGCCACAGTCACTTCGCTGAACTCGCTGAAAGATGTGCCGTCAGGTTCAGTTGTCGTGCTCTCAACGATGTCGGTTCGCGACGTGACAATTCCTAAGTCATCCACGGTGAAAGACACCGTTTGTGACCCTTCAATGCGATGATCTTTCGAACGGGCCAAAGCGTCTTCAAAGGTAAGTTCGGCTTGGCCGGTGACTTGAGCAGCCACCATTTCAGTGCGTGCACGCGCATTGCGAAGCGCATCGACATGGAGGTCAAATTGCGCTGCGATCACATCACCATCCGCAACCAGTTGGGCCGCGTCTTCACTGCTTGATTTGCGATACATCGCGCCGGGTCGAATGTTCGTCCACGGCAGGCGATAGCCGTCGATCAAATCAAGAGCTGTATCGATCTCGCAGTCTATCCGCATGGCCGTCCAGGTGAAGAGCCATTGCCCACAGGCGCTTTCATCGAATGGCGCGCGGGCGAGCCATTCATCGCGGCGCGCCTCCAGCTCGGCAGCGTTGGCGATCTCGAAGGTGCCACTTGATGTTTCAAGCACTTCAACGGGCAGCTTCCATTCGCGCTCGCGCATTTGCGTCGGCGTATCGGCAGGAAAATCGAACTCGAAGACAACCCCAGCATCGCTGATGTCGATGACAGTTTGCTGCAAGGCCTGCCGCCCGCGCGCTTTACTGGTTTTCGAGCCGGTCGTGCTGCGGGAATAACTCTGCTTGAGCAGAAAAACGTCACCGACAGCGTAGGGCAGGTCTTGGCCAGGCAGGTCTTCGGCAGGCAGGCTTTGGGCCACGCTCGCGTTGGGCAGGACCACGGTGGCGAGACCCAAGGAACTTGCGATGAGAAACCGATTTCCAAATTGCATGACCAAAAGCGCTCCTGTCACCACATCGTATCGTGTTCAGGATCAACCGGAAACACAAACGGCTCGCCCTCAAAGCAATAGGCGCCCCGACCGATCTCCGCGATTGCCGAACTCATCGCGCCATCCATGCCAAGCAAAACATCGCCAATGGCGATCAATTTGGCATTGGGCGTCGCTGTGGGCGAGCGAAAACGCAGATCGCTAGCGAGGGCGATCGGATCCGGATCTTGGCGAAGCGCATGCGCTATGATGTACGCGCTCGCCGTGGAGCGCGACACACCGGCATAGCAGTGGATGAGAAGCGGCGCTTGCCGGTCCCATTCGCGCGCAA
>JBCBHR010000287.1:0-3326 GCA_038525365.1 Pseudomonadota bacterium
AGCGCAGCCGCTGTCGGAGTCCATGATGATCATATGGGCAAACAGCGACATGTTCGGCACGATGGCGGCGTCATTGCCATGGTAAAACATCGGCATGTCCATCCAGCACGGCGTGAAATGTGCGCCCAGTGAATAGCCACAGGCGTTGAGCCGGTGGCGGGTTAGCCCAGCATCTTCCATCGCCTTGGCATGGGAATCAAAAACGGTGCCAAAGGTGTTTCCCGGCCGCATGGCGACCTCAACGGCCTGCAAAGCCGCGACACAGGCGTCATACAGTTCGAGGTGACGCTCAGATGGTTTGCCAACGACAATCGTGCGCATCAGCGCGGCGTGATACCGGCGATAGGCACCCGCCCATTCCAATGTGAGTTGGTCATCATGGGAGAGCTTTCGTCGGCCACTCTTGTATCTGCACAAAAGCGCGTCTTCGCCGGAACCAATGATGAACTCATTGCCCGGATAGTCCCCGCCGCCTTCGAGAACCGCGCCCTGCATGGCTGCCAGGATCGCGCCCTCGTCTGCACCAGCCTTGATCAATGGGCGCGCGACAACAAGCGCGTGGTCACCCAGTGTTGCCGCTTCCTTGATGAAGACGATCTCCGCCTCACTCTTGATGGCACGCAAATTGGTGATCAGGAGCGACGCATCGACCAGATCGGCAAACGTCATCAAATCATCATCCAGCGCTTTGCCGTGGCGCGCTGTCAGCCCCACGCTGTCATACTCAACGCCGATGCGCATACCCAACAGGTCCATGTCGGAAAGTAGGTTTTTCAAATCACTGGTTGGTCGCGCCCCGGCACGGTCTTCCCAGATGATGATGTTGCTGACGTTTGACGTGTGCCGCGCCTGCCGCAGATCGGCCGAGCGTGTCAGCAGCGCGATATCGCCGGTTTTGGTGACAATCATCGACTGGAAAAAGCAGAAACCGAACGTGTCATAGCCGGTCAGCCAATACATGCTCTCCTGCGCAAACAGCAGCATCGCGTCCAGCTTCTGATCGGACATCGCCGCCACCAGGCGGTTCATTAGGTCGCGATATTCGCGTTCGTCAAAATGCAGTGCCATGGGGTTTATCCGTTTGCGGTGAGCATGATCGCCGACATCTGGCGGCCATAATCCGGTTCGCTGCGGTGGGTTGTCCGCCGATACGAAAAGAAGCGCGCTTCATCTGCATAGGTGCAGTGGCCCGTCCAGTGCGCTTGCGAGACACCGACCTTTTGCAGCACCGCCAAAATGAATTCCGGAAGGTCAAACATTGCGTGGCCGGTTTTTGACGATGGAATGAAGAAGCGGTGATGATCAGCATCCAACGCGGTCACACGCTCCACAAATTCGGCGCCAACTTCGTAGTTCGCCTGCGAAATCGTCGGCCCAAGCACCGCGCAAATTCTTTCGCGGCGCGCGCCAAGCGCTTCCATGGCGACAACCGTATTCTCCAAAACGCCGCCAGTCGCGCCCTTCCATCCAGCATGGGCCGCACCGACGACCCCGGTTTCCCGGTCCGAGAAGAGAACCGGGCCACAATCGGCCGTCTGAACCGTGATGATGATCCCCGCTTCTGCGGTGACAAGCGCATCGGCTTGCGAGCGTTTGGCGAGATCGGTCGCTCGTGTCACCGTCACCACGTCGGATGAATGCACCTGATGACATCCAGCCAGCCGATCCAGCGAATAGCCCAAATGCGCGGCTACGCGGCGGCGATTTTCCAAGACCGACGCACGGTCATCGTCTGAACCGAGGCCCGTATTGAGGCTGGCGTAAAGCCCCCCGGACACGCCGCCTTCGCGCGTGAAAAACCCGTGACGAAGAACGCCTTTAGCCTCGAGCGCGACATGAGTGACGGGAGACAGGTCTGTTGCGATCTTAGTGGTGTCGATGGCGGTAGCTGTCAGCACGGGGAGCCTCCGGTGAAAAGTGGCTGGCCGCCCCGGACGGTCTTTGATTTGGGAAGGCGAGTCAATTGCTGCCAAACGGCGGCAAAGGCGGCCTCGCCGGCGCTGCAAAACACAGCACTTTGAACAACCCGCCCATATCGTCTTTGCCGTCGCCCGCAAGCCGCTGAACATCAGCTTCAATCCGCGCTTGCTGCGCTTTGGCTTGGCCGCGCCCAAGCGCGCCTGCGCGCTCCAACAATCCGCAGCCAAGCAGGAACGCGCCTTGCGCCATCACCGGGGAGACTTTTGCCCCCGCAGCACTTGCAGCGTTTGCCAGCGCTTGAAAGTCGACATGGCTCGTCAGATCAGCCTGGCCCGGCGCGGCCAAGAGGTCGGCGTATTGGTTGTTCCGCACGGCCTGAAATGTGTCGCCGAAGCCGGTTGTATCGTGGCCATAGTCGATGTGGAGCGCCGCCCCACCACGGGCACAGATGTGGCGGGCCATGTCGGCGGCGACCGCTTCGCGCGCAAGGCTGACTTCCAAGACCGCACCATCGGGTTCCGCGTCCGCGTCGACGTCCGGCGGCAACCAGGTGCGATCCGCGATGTTTATTCCTGTCTGAAACCGAAGACCGCCATCCGGCGCAATGCCAATCGTGCGCTCCAGCCAGCGCGTGCCGGACTTTACAAATTGCCGAAAGGGCAACGCATCGAAAAACTCATTGCTGACCATCAGCGTCGGCATATCCGGCAAATCATCCAAACCGTCATGCCATGTCACACGGCTCGCATCCCCACCAAGCGTCTGCGCTTGAACACCACGAAGCCGTTCACTCGCCTCAATGAGGACGGGGTGAACAGCATCGTTAAAGCCCGGCGAGACGCGCGCGGTGCGCAAAATGTCCTTCATCAAAGTGCCGCGTCCGGGACCAAATTCGACAAGCACAAAAGGCGACGGCTCACCGATCACATGCCAGGTGTGGATCAGCCACGCACCGATGATTTCGCCAAACAGTTGGCTCACCTCCGGCGCAGTGACAAAGTCGCCTGACGCACCAAACGGTTGGCGCGTGGTGTAATAGCCATGGTCGGGATCAAGCAGGCAAATGGCCATGTAGTCTGCGATGCTGATCGGGCCGCTCAGCGCAATCTGAGCCTGCAACCGCGTCAAAAGCGGTGTCGCCCCGGTCATGTCTCACGGACAGTGGCCGCTGCGCGCGACGAGATCATGAGCGCCACACCGAGAATGATCATCGGGACGGACAAGACCATGCCCATCGTCAGCCAACCCGTGCCCAGCAGAAACCCACCATCGCCAAGGAAAACGTCCGGCTGGCGGAAAAACTCAACGCATGTGCGGCCCAAGCCGTAGCCGCCGATGAATATGCCCGTCGTCAAACGCGGGCGTTGCAACGTTTTGAAGCGCGTCACGGCGATGCGCAGCACGAT
>JBCBHR010000288.1:0-3300 GCA_038525365.1 Pseudomonadota bacterium
TCCGCCACGAGGCCATCCCTTCGCCACACCGAGTTTGCGTAGCGCGCGGCGTGTTAACAGAGGGTTGGTGTGGGGACAAGCGCCAGATCGCCCGCGCTGTGGAGGAATGCAAAACGCTGCGGACGCAAAACGCCCAAATTTTGATACGCACCCCTTTGCAACGCATCGACGCTTTGATATAGCCGCGTCTCGCAACAGCGATCCCCGATAGCTCAGCGGTAGAGCGCTCGACTGTTAATCGATCGGTCGTAGGTTCGAATCCTACTCGGGGAGCCACTCCTTTCCAAACAAGCGCAAACTAAGCGACAACGTGAACAGAGGTGTTCCAGCTGTTGCATTTTGCGGCCAAACTGCCCGGCAATGCATGATCGGTGAAAATTGCATCGACTTCACCAAGCGACGCGATGCGGACCGGCGCCGTCCGCTCAAACTTCGTATGGTCCGCCACCAGAAAAACACGGCGCGCATTGCGGATGATGGCGCGCGATACACCCACTTCACGAATATCGTAGTCGAGTAGATCGCCGTCTTCATCAAGTGCTGATGCGCCAATGATCGCGATGTCGACCTTGAACTGCTCGATCATTTGTATCGCGATGTCGCCCACCAAGCCGCCATCGCTGCGCCGCAGAACACCGCCCGAGACCGTCACTTCGCACGATTGATTGGCCGCCATGATGTTGGCGACGTTCATGTTGTTGGTCAGGACCGTGAGATTTTCGTGATCCAAAAGCTCGCGTGCAACGGCCTCTGTGGTCGTGCCGATGTTGACGAACAGCGACGTGTTGTCGGGCACATGGCTTGCGAGCAGACCTGCGATCGCCTCTTTGGCGTCTGCCATCCAATTGCGGCGCTCATCATATTCGATGTTGGTCACGCCCGAGCGGATGGTGGCGCCGCCATGGACGCGCGCGATCTTGCCCTCAGCTTCCAGCTCCGTCAGGTCGCGGCGGATCGTTTGCACCGTCACATCGAAATGGTCGGCCAACGCCTCCACGCTCGCCTTGCCTTCTGAGCGGATGACGGACAGCACATCGTTTTTGCGCAGTGACCCCAATTTCCCGTTCCTCCTCCGATGCTGGCGATTTCGCAAACGCAGCAAAACGCGCAGCATTTCTTCGCAAACGCAAAAATTCGCACTGCAACACACGCGACATGCCAAATTAGGCCGCTGATTTCCAGCGCTTCAGCTTCTTTTTGGTAAAACGAACAATAACGAACACAAATCGCTTGCTCATGATCAACTTTCATGTTTGCCTTTGCCAGGGAGTGAGGACACATGGCGAGCGCCAACGCGCATTACGATCTTTTCGTCATCGGCGGCGGCATCAATGGATGCGGGATCGCCCGCGATGCCACTGGTCGAGGCCTTAAAGTTGCGCTCGCTGAAATGAACGACCTTGCGCATGCAACCTCCTCATCATCGACAAAGCTGTTCCACGGCGGTCTTCGCTATTTGGAATATTTTGAGTTCCGGCTGGTGCGCGAAGCGCTGATCGAGCGTGAAACTCTGCTGCGCGCCATGCCGCACATATCGTGGCCGATGCGCTTTGTGCTGCCGTTTCACGAAGAGATGCGCTTTGAAACCGACACACCGACCTCACGCCTGCTCTCCATGGTCATGCCGTGGATGAAGGGCCGCCGACCGGCTTGGCTCATCCGGCTGGGTCTCTTCATGTATGACCATCTGGGCGGTCGCAAAATCCTGCCCGGCACGGCAACGCTTTCGCTTGATGGTGATGCGCCGGAAAGCGCTCCGCTCAATGATAAATTCCTCAAAGCCTTTGAGTATTCGGACTGTTGGGTGGAAGATTCGCGCCTTGTGGCTTTGAACGCCCGCGACGCCCGTGAGCGTGGCGCAACCATTATGCCGCGTACCAAGGTGACATCTGCGACACGACAGCATGGCCGCTGGGTGATCACGACCGAAGACACCGATATGGGCACAACCGAAACGCATACCGCCGACGCATTGGTCAACGCCGGTGGGCCTTGGGTGGAAGATATCATTCGCGGTGTTGCGCGGATCAACTCAAGCGAAGGCGTGCGCCTTGTGCGCGGCTCCCACATCGTGACGCGCAAACTGTTTGATCATGACAAAGCATACTTCTTTCAGGGCACCGACAGCCGCATCATTTTCGCGATCCCCTATGAGCGCGATTTCACGCTGATCGGGACGACGGATCAAGAGCATGACGGTGCGCCATCGCAAGCCGAGTGCACACCAGACGAACGCGATTACCTGCTCAATTTCGCCTCGCAATACTTCAAGCGGGCGGTCACAACAGACGATGTGGTCTGGAGCTATTCAGGCGTCCGGCCGCTTTATGATGACGGTGCAAAATCAGCGACGGCGGCAACGCGCGACTATGTATTGTCGCTTGATGCGCCAGAGGGCCAACCGCCGCTGCTCAACGTTTTTGGCGGCAAGATTACGACCTATCGCCGTCTGGCCGAAAGTGCGCTGGCAAAGCTCGCACCGCATTTTGCTACGCCCGGCAAGCCATGGACAGCGGGCGCGCATTTGCCGGGCGGCAACTTTGCCGTCGATGGGTTTGATGCTCTGGTTGACACATTGACGTCCAAGACACCATTCCTTGAGGCCAAAACCACCGAGCGGCTCGTTCGCGCTTACGGCACGGATGCTGCAGACATCATCGGTGACGCCAAGAGCGCGGATGATCTGGGCATTGCATTTGGGCACGGCCTGACCGAGGCCGAAGTACGCTGGCTCATGCGCCATGAATTCGCGCAGACCGCTGAAGACGTCGTTTGGCGGCGATCAAAGCTGGGTTTGGTGATGGACAAAGCGTCCGTCGTGGCGTTGGATAAATGGATGGACGATCACCGCATGGAAGCCAACACGAGATTGGCCGCGGAGTGATGCGTTCGGGAGGAGATAAATGACGCTCGAACTGCGGGACGTCAGCAAGGTCGTGGGCGCAAACACGCACATACACACGACCAATCTGACGTTGAAAAAGGGCACGATGAACGTTTTGCTTGGCCCGACATCGGCTGGCAAGACAACGCTCATGCGCCTCATGGCAGGCCTTGACACGCCGACCACCGGCTCGGTCCACTGGAACGACGCAAACGTCACCGGCATGCGTGTTCAGGACCGTCAAGTGGCGATGGTCTATCAGCAATTCATCAACTACCCGTCCATGACCGTCTACGACAACATTGCGTCGCCGATGCGCTTGCTTGGCAAGGACGCTGGCGAGATCGATGCAGCGGTGAAGAAGACCGCCGAATTGATGAAACTGACGCCGATGCTGCAGCGCAAACCGCTTGAAC
>JBCBHR010000289.1:0-3282 GCA_038525365.1 Pseudomonadota bacterium
CGTCGGCCCGATCACCATCACGCGACTGTTGGTTGGCGCGACCTTTGTGATCCCGTTTCGAAGGGCGGCCATTGCGGGCGAATTGCCGAGCAGTTCGGACTGCTCAAAGCCACGCTTTTTCAGCTCTGTGACCTCTTGTTTCAGCGCTGACGTCTCCAGCGCCCGCTCCGCGACCAGCACGAGGCGATCACTAAGGTCGCGCCAACCAACAGTCGCGTGATGGTGATCGGGCCGACGGGCTGCGGCAAGGAGTTGGTGGCGCGCGCAATCCATGCGGAATCAAGCCGCGCCAATGGTCCGTTCGTCACCATCAATGCCGCCGCGATCACGCCGAGCCGCATGGAGGTTGAACTGTTTGGCACCGAGGGTAACGGCCAGGAGCGCAAAGTTGGTGCATTGGAAAAAGCACATGCCGGCATCCTCTACCTTGATGAGGTCGCTGACATGCCGCTCGAGACACAAGCCAAGATCCTGCGGGTTCTCGTGGAACAAGAGTTCGAGCGTGTTGGAGGCACAAAACGGGTAAAGGTCGACGTGCGGATCATCTCATCGACCGCAGCGGACCTTGAAGCATTCATCGAACAAGGCCGCTTCCGGCGCGACTTGTATAATCGACTGGCTGTTGTCCCCGTTGAAGTGCCGCCGCTGGCTGCGCGGCGCGAAGACATCGCCCATCTGGTGCAGACCTTCATGAAGCAAATCAGCGAACAGACGGGCATCCGGCCCAAGTTCATCGACGATGAGGCGATGACCGTGCTGCAATCCCACTCGTGGCCAGGCAATGTCCGCCAGTTGCGAAATGCCATCGAGCGGTTGATGATCCTCACCCGTGATCAAGCCGACGACGTGGTTATCAAGGCCGACATGTTGCCATCTGAAATCAGTGAAAACCTGCCCAAGGCACCAACCGCAGACGACACACACATCATGGCGCTGCCATTGCGTGAAGCGCGTGAGCGTTTTGAGCGGGACTACCTGATCGCGCAAATCGGCCGGTTTGGCGGGAACATCTCGCGCACCGCCGAATTCATCGGCATGGAGCGGTCGGCTTTGCATCGTAAACTGAAGTCGCTTGGAGTATAAACCGGCATGCGGGTCATCATATGCGGGGCAGGGCAGGTCGGCTTCGGTATCGCCGAGCGGTTGTCCGCCGAAGACAATGACGTCTCCGTCATCGATACATCAGCCGATCTGATCCAGCGGGTTCGCGACACGCTCGATGTGCGCGGTTTCGTCGGTCATGGCAGCCATCCAGACGTGTTGGAAAGGGCTAGCGCCAACGATGCCGACATGCTGATCGCCGTCACGCTTTATGACGAAGTCAATATGACGGCATGCCAGGTGGCGCATTCGCTGTTTGATGTGCCCACCAAGATCGCGCGCGTGCGGTCGCAGGCCTATCTGCAGTCCGTCTATTCGACGCTGTTCAGCCGTGATCATCTGCCAATCGACGTGATTATCTCACCCGAAAGGGAGGTGGGCGATGTTGTTTTGAAGCGGATCGCGCTGCCCGGTGCGACCGATGTCGTCCAATTTGCAGACGACAAGGTGACAATGATGGCAATCGAGTGCCGGGAGGATTGCCCGGTCGTGAATACGCCACTTAGTCAATTGTCCGATTTGTTCCCAGACCTGAACGCGACTGTTGTCGGTGTGTGGCGAAACGAAAACCTGTTTGTCCCACGCTCCGCTGACCAATTGCTGACGGATGATCTCGTCTATGTCGTTGCAAAGCGCGATCAGGTTCGACGCACGCTTTCCTTGTTTGGTCACGAGGAAACCGAGGCCCGTCGCATCGTGATCGCCGGTGGCGGCAATATCGGCGCCTATGTCGCACGGCAATTGGAGGCAACCGGCAGTCGCACAAACGTCAAGATGATCGAGGCCGACAGGGACCGCGCGGTCGGAATCGCTGATGAATTGCGCCGCACCATCGTGCTGCATGGAAGCGCGCTTGATCAACAAATCCTCCATGAAGCCGACATCCAGGACGCCGAGCTCATGGTGTCGCTCACCAATGATGATCAGGTCAATGTTCTGTCTTCGGTGATGGCCAAGCGGCTCGGCTGTGAGGCCACCATGGCGCTGATCAATGACCTCGGATACCAGAGTTTCACCGCGACACTGGGCATTGACGCCCACATCAACCCGCGCGCCGTTACAATCTCACGCGTGCTGCAGCACATGCGCCGGGGACGCATCCGGCAGGTGCACTCGGTTCAAAAAGGTATGGCGGAGACCATCGAGGCCGAAGCGCTGGAGACCTCACCGCTTGTCGGCGCGCCATTGCGCGAGCTTGATCTGCCCGATGACATTCGCATTGGTGCTGTTTATCGCGAAGGTGAAGTGCACAAGCCCGGCGGTGATTTCCGCATCAAGGCGCGCGATCGCGTGGTGATTTTTGCCAAGATTAACGCCGTGAAAAAGGTTGAGCAGTTGTTCCGAGTCAGTCTCGAATATTTCTGATATCCAACGCTGAGCGGCACGCCTTCGGAGACCCAATGTCACGCATCGCCTACGTTAACGGACGCTATCTGCCCCACCGCGCAGCACAGGTGCATGTGGAAGATCGAGGCTACCAGTTTGCCGACGGTGTCTACGAAGTCTGCGAGGTCGCCTGCGGACACATCATTGATCGAACGCGGCATCTTGATCGTTTGGATCGCTCCCTTGGCGAACTGCGTATTGCGTGGCCGGTGGCCAGACCTGCGTTGGAAAGGATATTGGGCGAAGTGGTGCGCCAAAACCGTATCTATGACGGGCTCGTCTATCTCCAGGTGACCCGCGGTGTTGCAAAGCGCGATCATGCTTTTCCCGCAGGCGAGGTACCGTCGGCACTTGTCGTCACTGCCAAGTCCGTCGATCCGGCCATCGCCGCTTCAAAAGCCGAAAACGGGATCGCTGCGATCACGGTCCCAGAAAACCGGTGGGATCGGGTGGATATCAAGACAATAGGTCTGTTGCCCAATGTCATGGCGCGTCAGGCAGCGGTGGAGCAGGGCGCACAAGAGGCGCTCTTCGTCGATGGCGATGGGATTGTCAAAGAAGGAGCGTCCACCAATGTCTGGATCGTGTCACGTGACGGTGTTTTGACATCACGGCACGCCAACCACGGCATCTTGCGCGGGATAACGCGTACGACGGTTTTGGAGGTTGCCGAAAGCGCAAACCTGACGTTTGAAGAGCGCGGATTTACAGTCGATGAAGCAAAAGAAGCGCGCGAAGTCTTCGTGACCTCAGCGACGTCCGTCGTCATTCCGGTGACAAGCATTGATGGTCACG
>JBCBHR010000290.1:0-3263 GCA_038525365.1 Pseudomonadota bacterium
CGCTGGCCCGCGATGTAGGTGTCCTTTAGCGTTTCGAAGATCGCACGGCTTTGCTGGCAGAAGTCGCGATAGCCCTTGGCGTTTTGCGCATCTGAAAAATCGCGAATGGCCTCAACGCTGGTGTCGATATCCGCAAAGAGATCGAGCTGTGATCCGTCGGGCCAAAAGTGCCGCGCCAACAGATCTGCGCTGCGCAGTTCAACCAAATCAGCCAACTGCATGCCCAAAGGCGAAAGCAGACGATCAAACGCCCACTTCATGGTCATGACCGTTGGGCCGCCATCGACGGGCACATCACCGGCCATAACATGACGCGCCTTGCCACCGACGCTGGCTTCCTTTTCGACAACAGTCACCGCGTAGCCAAGGCCCGCGAGGCGCATGGCTGCAGCCAAGCCGCCCATGCCCGCGCCGATCACAACCACTCTGTGTCTGTCTGCAGATGAATTCATTTCACCAAGTTGCGTTGACTTTTCGCCATCATGTGTCAATTTTGTTTTACAGTTTATATCGTCGTTGTAAATTGACGAGTGGAGGCGAGGCATGGAGATTTCAAAGCGTATCGAGGGAGCCTTGGAACGCGCATTGCTTCACGCCACGGCCACGGGGCGTCCGGCAAAAATGGCGGAAGCGATGCGATACGCGGTGTTCCCCGGCGGCGCACGCGTCCGGCCACGCCTCTTGCTCGCGGTCGCCGCATCATGCGGCGATGCTCATCCCGATGCCGCAAATGCTGCTGCCGCCTCCATAGAGATGCTGCATTGCGCTTCACTCGTCCATGACGATCTGCCGTGCTTTGACGATGCGGGCCTGCGTCGCGGCAAGCCAACCGTGCACACGCTTTATTCCGAAGAACTTGCTGTCCTAGCCGGTGATGCGCTGATTATCCTCGCCTTTGAAACCATCGCGCGTGAATGTGCCGTCACCCCCCATCTGATCGCGCCACTGATCGGCACCGTCGGCAAGTCCGTCGGCATGCCCCACGGCATAGTCGCCGGTCAGGCATGGGAAAGCGAAGATGGTGAGATCCCGCTCAACGAATATCACCGCGCCAAAACCGGATCGCTCTTCACCGGCGCTTGTATCGCAGGTGCGATCTCCGCAGGAGCCGACCCCAACCAATGGCGCGGCGTCGGCGATGCGCTGGGTGCCGCCTATCAAGTCGCAGACGATCTGCGTGACTATGCCGGCAATGAAGACGAGATCGGCAAACCGTGCGGCCAAGACACCGCCCACCATCGGCCAAACGCGGTGCACACAAACGGGCTGGACGCCACGCTCGGCCATTTGCGTCAACTCGTTGGCCAGGCCGTTAACGCCATTCCCGATTGTCCGGGCGCACCAATGTTGCGCAAGCTGATTGAAGGGGAAGCGACGCGTCTCGTACCGAAGAGCCTCGCCAAAAGTGCCGCTTGATGCCACCGATACGGCACTGACACCGCCGACCCCGAGCCGAAACAGACGACCATTCGCGTTGTCCGATATGATCGGCGCATTGCGGCGAACCCTTGTTGCAAAACCGGCCTTTCGTCGGCTCGCTGAGCGCGTTCCCGGATTGCGCATGGTCGCCAACAGCAGCGCAAACGACCTGTTTGCACTGACATCCGGCTTTATGCACAGCCAGGTTTTGCTGGCGCTGGCCGAACTTGATGCTTTTGACCGTCTCTCCACGACACCGGCATCAACTCAAACGCTCGCCGCCGAATGGAGCATGCCAACCGAGCGAGCCGGTGTGCTCTTGCGCAGCGCGCGAGCGCTTCGCCTGCTCTTCCAAAACAATGACGGCGAATGGGCACTGGATGCCGATGGGATTGTTATCGCCCAGACACCCGGCATTCTCGCCATGATCCACCACCATCGTATCGTCTACGAAGACCTGCGCGACCCCGTCGCACTGCTGCGTGCGCAGCACACCGACACAAAGACCGCGCGCTTTTGGTCTTATGTCGAACCGGACCACGACACGTGGGGGACGCAAGTCGGTGATACCGACGCCAACGCTTACTCCGAATTGATGCGCCTCAGCCAAGCCATGGTCATTGAGCAGGTTCTCAGCGCTTATCCGGTTGGCCAAAAGCATGCACGCCTCATGGACGTGGGTGGCGGCAATGGCGCTTTCGTCACAGCGGCAGCGGCGCAATCAGACGCGCTCCATGTCGACATATTCGACCTGCCAGCGGTGGCAGAAAACGCAAAAACCCGCCTCTCCAGTGCGATTCCCGATGGACGGTTGACGGTGCACGGCGGCTCTTTTTTCGAAACGCCAGTGCCCGATGTCGCCGACTGCTACAGCCTGATCCGCGTCCTCTACGACCACAATGACGCCGCAGCGTTGGCGATTCTCAAAAACATCCGAAACGCCATGAAGCCCGGCGACACCCTGCTGATTGGCGAGCCGATGGCCGGTGACCGGCGCAGTGAACGGCTCGTGCAGGCCTATTTCGGCTTTTACCTGCTCGCCATGCAATCGGGGAAATGCCGCACATTGGCCGAATTGAGCGCGCTTGCGCGCAAGGCAGGCTTCGCACGCATTCGCAAACACACCACCGCCCTGCCCGTCATCACGGGTGCCTTGAGCGCTCAGGTGTGAAACGCGACATCAAAAAGTGTAAATTATAATTGACACTACAGGCTGTCACTCTAGAATGACGCGGTGTCCGGAGTCCATTTTTTGGGCAAGAGAGTGAGTGAGCGATGAAATCGGCTGCATTGGTGATTGATAAGCCGCGCCAGATCGGCTTGCGCGAGGTGACTGTTCACCATCCCGCTGCAGGCGACGTGGTCGTCGATGTCATTTGGTCCGGCATCTCTTCCGGCACGGAGAAGCTTTTATGGAGCGGTTCCATGCCGCTTTTCCCCGGCATGGGTTATCCGCTGGTTCCCGGCTACGAGGCCGTCGGCCGCGTCGCAATGGCGGATCAGGCAGGCAAATTGTCAGTCGGCGAACTGGTCTTTGTCCCTGGCGCACGCTGCTATGAAGATGTGCGCCCGTTGTTTGGCGCGTCCGCGTCACGCGTTATCGTCGATGCAGAGCGTGTTTATCCAATCTCGGAATCAATTGGCCGTGACGGAGTTCTTCTGGCGCTGGCAGCAACGGCCTTCCACGCGCTCTCCGTTGCCGAGCACAACGGCCCGGACCTCATCATCGGCCACGGTGTGCTTGGCCGCCTCATCGCGCGCATGTCCATGGCGCTTGGCGGTGCTGCACCAACGGTTTGGGAAATCGACGAACAGCGCTTGAAAGATCGGAAGCGTCGTGTAGG
>JBCBHR010000291.1:0-3246 GCA_038525365.1 Pseudomonadota bacterium
GGGACATCGACGGCCCCGCAGATGGCGAAGAATGGCAGGTCCATGGGGGCGGGTTCTACCACGTCCAGAAATACCTCGTCGCGCCTGATGCGATGCCCGAACACCTGACATGGTTCAAATGGGAGAGCTATGCCACCTGGCTTTCCGGTTTCGCGCTGTTGGCGCTTGTCTACTACCTCGGCGCCGATCTCTACCTGATTGATCCCAATGTCGCTGACATTCCGATTTGGGGCGGCATCTTGATCTCCCTGGCGTCCATCGCTTTTGGTTGGATCGCCTATGATTTCCTTTGCAAGTCGAGGCTTGGTGAGGCACCGACGGTGCTCATGGTGCTGTTGTTCGTGCTGCTGACGGTGATGGCGTGGGGCTACACGCAGGTGTTTTCAGGCCGGGCGGCGCTTTTGCATCTTGGTGCATTCACCGCGACGATCATGAGCGCCAATGTCTTCATGATCATCATTCCCAACCAGAAGATTGTTGTGGCCGACTTGAAGGCCGGTCGCACGCCAGATGCGAAATATGGCAAGATTGCCAAGCTGCGCTCAACGCATAACAACTACCTGACCCTGCCCGTCATCTTCCTGATGTTGTCGAACCATTATCCACTGGCATTTGCGAGCCAATACAATTGGCTGATCGCCTCGCTCGTGTTCCTGATGGGCGTCACGATCCGGCATTACTTCAACACCATGCATGCCAAAAAGGGCAAGCCAAACTGGACGTGGCTTGCGACCACGATCATCTTCATCGTGATCATCGCGCTGTCGACGGCGCCAATTTATTCCGACGATCCCGAATTCCGCGAAGAGGCGAAAGCCACGCGTTATCAGGAGCGCATAATGGCGTCTGCCGGGTTTGAGGATGTTGCCAACATCGTGCTTGGGCGATGCTCAATGTGCCATGCGCAGGAGCCGGTTTGGGATGGTATCTTGTGGCCACCAAAGGGTGTTCGGCTCGAAACGGAAGCCGACATCGCAGCGCATGCGCGTGCGATCTATGTGCAATCGGCCATCACCCACGCCATGCCTCCGGCAAACCTGTCCTACATGGAAGACGAGGAGCGCCGCGCCATCCGCGATTGGTACCGGAGCCTAAACTAGAGGTTTCGGCTCAAGCGGCAGGCCGCTGTGCGCTTTCCGCAAGATGCAGATTTGCTTTGACCGCACGTGCGATGACGATCTCTTCGTCGGTTGGGATGACCATCACCCGTACGCGGCCAGCACCGATGTCGCGCTCATTGGCTTGGTTTTTTGCATCATCGATTTCGATGCCGAGCCATTCCATGTTTTCGCACACCCGCTTTCGGATTGTCCGAGAGTTTTCGCCGATACCGCCGCAGAACACGATGCCATCGAGGCCTTCAAGAACCGACGCCATGCCGCCGATTTCGCGGCGGATACGGAAGACGAAATAGTCGATTGCCTGCTTTGCAGCCGGATCATCAGAGGCTTCGAGTTCGCGCATGTCGTTGGACATGCCGGACAGGCCCTTCAGGCCGCTTTCCTTGTAGAGGAGCGTCTCGATTTCCTTTGCGCTCATGCCCTCTTGCGCCATGAGATAGAGCAACACGCCCGGGTCTAGTTGGCCACAGCGTGTACCCATCGGCAGGCCATCAAGCGCGGAAAAGCCCATGGTCGAACCAACTGAAATCTCGTCGCGGATTGCGCACATGGACGCGCCATTGCCGAGGTGGCAGACAATCACACGCCCGTCTGCCAACTGCGGTTCTGTCTTCGCCAAAACGCCTGTGATGTAGTCATAGGACAGGCCATGGAAACCGTAGCGGCGCACGCCCTTGTCGTACCACTCACGCGGCAGGGCAAACGTGTCGTTCACCCAAGGGTGGGTGCGGTGGAAGGCTGTGTCGAAGCACGCCACTTGCACGGCATCGGGAAATGTTGCCGACGCTGCGCGCGCGGCGGCCAGATTGTGCGGCTGATGAAGGGGCGCGAGTGGCTCAAAGGTGGCCAGCGTTTCAAAGACATCTTCGGTCAGCACGGCCGGTCCATCGAAAATGGCGCCGCCGTGCACAACGCGGTGGCCAACACCGGCCACAAGCCGCCCGCCAAACATCGCGTCGCCATGGCGCAGGACCTGTTGCAGCGCGAGCGCATGATCATTGGCATCGATGTTTTCCTCAATCGTTTTCCCGGTCTCCAGAAACTCGATTTTCATCGTCGTTTGTCGGGAGGGCGAGAGCGAGTCCACTTGACCGTTGACCGTCTCCACCATGGTTTCAGGGTCATAGACGGAAAACTTGATGGACGATGATCCCGCGTTGATCGTCAAAATGGCTTGGTCAGACATGGGGAATGACTTTCGTTCAGTGGCCGTTGTCGTCTTGGGGTTTGGTTTGCCAGTCGTGGTACAAAGCAGCGACGGCGCATGAGGCCAACCGCGCCTTGTCGTCGTCGGCGCGGCTGGTGAGAATAACAGGCACTTTTGCGCCAAGCACGATGCCGCCCGATTCTGCGTGCGCCAAAAATGACAGCTGTTTGGCGATCATGTTGCCGCTTTCCAAATTGGGTGCGACGAGGATGTCTGCTTGGCCAGCGACGAGCGAACGTATGCCCTTCGTCTTGGCCGCCTCGGCGCTGACCGCATTGTCCATTGCGAGCGGTCCATCAACGATGCCGCCCTTGATCTGACCGCGATCTGCCATCTTGGAAAGCGCTGCTGCTTCAATAGTGGACGGGATGTTTGGGTTGACGGTTTCAACCGCTGACAGAACGCCGACCTTCGGGGTTTCAACACCGAGCGAAAGCGCAAGATCGATGGCGTTTTGGACGATGTCGACCTTGGTCTTCAGGTCCGGGGTGATGTTGATCGCGGCGTCGGTGATCATCAGCAGGTGCGACAGGCCCGGCACGTCCATTACAAAGACGTGGCTAAGGCGCCGCCGCGTGCGCAGGCCGCCTTCTTTTTTCACGACGTGTCGGAGCAATTCTTCCGTGTGCAGATGGCCCTTCATCACAGCGCCAGCCTTGCCGTCATGCACCATCTGAACGCCCACGGCTGCGGCCGCCGAATGGTCATCGATATCGGTGAGTTCGAAGCCGGTGAGGTCAGCGCCGATCTCGTCGGCGGCGGCTTTGATTTTCTGCGCGTTGCCGATGAGGATTGGCCTGATCAGTGTGTGTTCGTGGGCAAGCAGTGCGCCACCAAGAGATTTAGCCTCCTCCGGGCACACCACGGCAGTAGGCAGCGCCTGAAGCGGTTCGGCCAGCTCCAACAACCGATCAAAAT
>JBCBHR010000292.1:0-3210 GCA_038525365.1 Pseudomonadota bacterium
ATATCGGCGTCGGCCGGATAAGCGTCCATATCGACATCCATGTCGGCGCCCGCATTGGCAAATGCGCTGGTATCGACATTTTCAAACTCGGAAAAATCGTCCGCGCTTTCAGCGGCGGCGCGTTTGCGCGCTGTGCGATCCGCCTTGAGGAGTTCATCGGCGGCTTTTTTCAGCGCATCGCGGCTCTTCGGGTTGAAGTCCAAACCGTCATCTTCCGGCTTCTGCTGCTCGTCAGCCATGGGCAAACCATCTCTGTTCGGGAATTTTTGTGCTGGCGCGCATATCAAGTTTCGGGCGTAAAAAATCAAGTGCAAGCTTGGCGCTCGCTTTGCTCATTTTTCTTCGATCATGCGCGAGATCAACTGCGCGGTGTAGTCAAGCATGGGCACGATGCGCGCATAGTTGAGGCGCGTCGGGCCGATAACGCCAACCGCACCAACCACTTTGCGTTCGCTGTCGCGGTAGGGCGCGACCAAAAGCGATGAACCGGACAAAGAAAACAGCTGGTTTTCCGATCCGATGAAGATGCGCACGCCAGACCCGGTTTCTGCGCCATCCAGCAGGTTGATGATTTCATCCTTGCGCTCAAGATCATCCAACAGCAGGCGCGCACGGGCGATGTCTTCGGCGTCGTGCAGCTCTTCCAACAGATTGGATCGGCCACGCACGATCAATTGCCTCGGCTGCCCATCATTGGCCCCCGCCCAGAACGCCAGGCCACGCTCCACGAGGTCTGCGCTCAGCGTATCAAGTTCGCCGCGCACCTTTTTGCGCTGCGTATCCAGCGTGACGCGCGCTTCGTTCAAGCGTTGGCCACGGGCATGGTGGTTTAGGAAATTGGCGGCTTCGGAAAGCTGTGACGTCGTCATGCCTGCGGGCAGATCGACGATGCGATTTTCCACGTCACCAGTGTCCCAGACGAGAACCGACAGCGCTTTGGTTGGCTCCAATTGCACAAATTCGATGTGCTTAAGCGTGCCCTCGCGCTTGGACGTCAGAACAAGCCCTGCGCCACGCGACACATTGGACAGCATGGTGGAGGCTTCAGTGAGGAGGCGCTCAGTGTCACCGCCACCTTCGGCATTGAGCTGCTGCTCTATGAGCATGCGCTCGTTTTCGGTGACTTCGCCGGTGTCCATGAAGGCATCGACGAAAAACCGCAGGCCCTGTTCGGTCGGCATGCGCCCAGCGGAAATGTGCGGCGCATAGATCAATCCAAGCGCTTCCAGATCGCTCATCACATTGCGCACCGAGGCGGGCGACAGTGACACCGGCAGTTGCTTGGACAAGCTGCGCGAGCCGACAGGCTCCCCGAGGTTCAAATAGCTTTCAACGATACGGCGGAAGATATCGCGCGCGCGATCATCCATCTGCTCATTGAGTTGGCGTTGCTGATCATTCATCTGCGGAAGCCTGCCATGCATATCCTCTGATATAGCGGGGCTGAAATCGGCAATAAAGGGCATGAATGCCGCGCCGCGCGCTTTGCAAGGCGATCATGATCGCATAGAGCGGCATCGAAATCCGATGCAATGGAGTACTGCCATGTCCCGCCCGTCCGGTCGCGCGCCCGAACAAATGCGCCAAGTCAGCTTTGAACGTGGCTTTTCCAAACATGCGGAAGGCTCGTGCCTGGTGAAGTTTGGCGACACGCATGTGTTGTGCACCGCAAGTCTTGAAGAACGTGTGCCCGGCTGGATGCGCAATACGGGTCGCGGTTGGGTGACGGCGGAGTATGGTATGCTGCCCCGCGCCACCGGCGACCGCATGCGCCGCGAAGCCGCCTCCGGCAAACAGGGTGGTCGCACCCAGGAAATCCAGCGTCTGATTGGGCGGTCGATGCGCGCAATCGTTGACTTGGAAGCGCTGGGCGAACGCCAGATCACCATCGACTGCGATGTCCTCCAGGCCGATGGCGGCACACGTACAGCAGCGATCACCGGGGGTTGGGTTGCGCTGCATGATTGCCTCGACTGGATGCACCAGCGCCAGATGGCGTCCAAGACACGCGTGTTGAAAGACCACATCGCCGCGATTTCCTGCGGCATCTACCAGGGCAATGCCGTGACAGATCTCGACTATGCGGAAGACTCAAACGCTGAAACCGATGCGAACTTCGTGATGACGGGGTCCGGCGGCATCGTCGAAATTCAGGGTACAGCGGAAGGTGCGCCGTTCTCACGCGATGAGTTTGATCAACTGTTTGCGCATGCGAAACAATCGATTGCCGAACTGGTCACGATGCAAAAGCAGGCCATTGGAGCCTGACTTGAGATGACACGTCGCCTTTTGAAACCGGGAAAACTGGTGCTCGCCACCCACAATGATGGCAAGCTGCGAGAGATGCGTGATCTCTTCGCGCCTTTCGGCTTTGACATCTCGTCGGCGGGCGAACTTGGCTTGCCGGAACCTGAAGAGACCGGCACGACCTTTCAAGCGAACGCCAAGACCAAGGCCATCGCCGCGATGGAGGCCACAGGCCTGCCAGCGATCTCCGATGACAGCGGGTTGACGGTCAACGCGCTTGACGGTGCACCGGGTGTCTATACAGCCGACTGGGCCGAAAAGTCGGATGGCTCTGGCCGCGACTTTTTTATGGCGATGGAGAAGGTGGAAAACGAACTCAACGCTCGCAATGCCAAAGACCGGACGGCGGCGTTCAATGCCACGCTGTGTCTCGCATTTGCCGATGGGCATTGCGAATTTTTCGAGGGCGTCGCGCCGGGCCATTTGGTCTGGCCGCCGCGCGGTGATTTGGGCTTTGGCTATGATCCGGTTTTTGTACCCACCGGCCATGAGCGCACGTTTGGTGAAATGACCGCTGAGGAAAAACATGGCTGGAAGCCCGGCGAGCCGGAAGCGCTGTCGCACCGCGCCCGGGCGTTTAAACTGTTTGCCGAAGAGGGGTTGGATTTGGGGTGAGTGCTTTTTGGCATGATCGCTCGCCTACCCTTACCCTCCCACGTTTAGGGGGCAGGGTGAGGTTGGGGGTGGGGATTGGAGCACGGCATGCCCCATGACGACGGCACACCCGGCTTCGGCGTCTACATCCACTGGCCCTTTTGCGCGGCCAAGTGCCCGTACTGCGACTTCAATTCCCACGTCAGACACGATCCGGTCGACCAAGCCGCCTTCGCGGAACACTACGTTCGTGAGATCGCGCATTTGCGCGCGGTGAGTGGACCGAAGGATGTCACCAGCCTGTTTTTT
>JBCBHR010000293.1:0-3209 GCA_038525365.1 Pseudomonadota bacterium
AGCGCCTCGGCGATCACGCTGGCGTCAAGCGTTGTTGCGATCTGACGGCTGTCTTCAACCACGGGAGCCGAACCCGGTTGTGTCACGGTGACATCAATCAGCTGCCACGCGCCGTCTTCAAGGTCCGCGCGTTTTGCATCGAGCCGCTGTCGGATGGAGCCATCATCGGCCATTTGTACAAATGTTGCACCCAGCAGGCGTGGCGTGCCCGCGAAGTTCGCCGACCGTTGCGCACTGATGATCCAACTGCCGCCCGTATCGATGGGCTGGCGCAGGAACGGCGCTTCCTGTTCCAAAACGCTGCCCTGACCCGCTCCGCGCCACAGCCCCTCAATCTCATTGGCCTTTGAAAATCCGAGCGCCGCAAGCGGATTGATGACCAACACAAAGACGAGCCCGATCAGCAGCGCACACAACCAGGTCGGCCGAAGGAAGGCCCAAGCCGACACGCCGCTCGCGCGCGCAATCACCAACTCATATTTCCGATTGAGCCCGATCAGCGTGGCGACGGTGGCAAACAGCATGATGAACGGAACCGCAATCTGGATAATCAGCGGCACGCGCATGGCCGAGACCAGCAATGCACCGGTCGCGCTGTAGTCGGGCAGGGAACCTGTGCGGTTGGAGAACTCGGTGAAGTCGATCAGCAGCGCGATCGCCCCAACTCCGATTAGGAAAAAAAGTGTGTTCTTGAGCGTCCGGAAGAACACATATCGCGACAAGGTGCTGGTCATACGCTCACTCCGCCACCGTCGGTGCGGCGGCTTGTGGACGTGGCGTGCGGTCGGTCAGTGCGCCGACAAGCTTTGATAGGGCGACCAGGATGCGATCAGGAATTTTGACCTCATACCCGCGCAGGAACATGACCGCGCTGATCGCGATGCCAACAGCAGGGATGACCGCGATCATGATCGCCGTGTCGGGTGCCGTCTTGGTCTCATTGTAGGCATAATAGCTGCCCCAGCGATAAATCATGCCGGTGCCGAACGCCAAAAACATCGCCATGGTCGCTGCGGCGCGGTGCGAATGCGGTTGCCCCGCAAAAACGAGCGCAATCAACCCAAACAGAAGCGGGAACATCCATTCCGTCAACCTCTTGTAGAGTTCGCCCACCGCCTGACCCGGCCAAATTTGTACGAACCGGTCATTGGGATCGGGATTGATGAGATACGCCGTGCTGCGCTCATGCAGAAAATATTGGGTGGTTTCCGCCGTTGAGCCAAATTGCGACAGACTGAGGCTGTAGCTGTCGAATGCGATGGTCGATACGAGCCCTGTTTCGGCATCGCGCCGATGGATCTGACCATCGAGCATTACGAGCGCATCGCTTCCATTGACGTCGGTCACCGCTGCTTGGCGTGCGAAATAGGTGAGTTGCACCTGCGGATCGCGCGTGTCGGCAACCATCAATCCGCCTAGTGTCCCGTCAGCGCTTTTTTCGTCCACATAGATTACGATACCCGCATCCGGGCGCGCGAAGCGGCCCTGCTGGATGACGCTGGTTAAAAGATCGGCGCGGGCGTTGGTGATCAGATCGCGCACTGCCCGGTTGGCTGCTGGTTCGATGAAGTGGCTGGAAAGCGCGATGAAAGCCGCTGCGACCCCGGCAACGATCATCACAGGTTTCATAATCGCCGACCGCCCAAGCCAGGCACTCGCCATCACGGGCAACTCGCTGTCAGAATTTAGCGCGCCCAGAACCTGGATCGTACCGATGAGAATGCCGAAGGGCAGGCTGAGCGTGATGAATTGCGGCGTCAGATAGCCCATGATCGCAAGGAACACCCATGCGGACTGCGCCGTGCCTGTCGCAAAGTCGATGCGGGTGACCGCTTGCGTGACCCACACAACGGCGAGCATGGCAGCAAATGCGCCCGCAGACGCCACTGCGACGCGGCCCAGTATGTAACGCTCAATGATCGTCAAACGACAAACCCTAATCGATCACAGCACGCATGCTGCAGCAGATACAATTGTCGCCACAGCCGATACCATTCGTTAAGTATGCGCACTCAAGCGCTAACGCTTCGAAAAGCGTGTTGGTTAACAGCTTTTGAATGGCCAGCAGCAAGCTTAGTCAAGGCGCTTGCAAATGTCTGGCGAAGCACCACTATCTCCAACTGCTTCGTTTGCGAAAAAAGGGTAAGCATGTCCATTCTTCCTACATTCACTTTTGCCAAGCCTGCCGCCGTCAAAAAAGGCGTTGCCGTTGTCTATTGCGCTGCCGACGAAAAGCCGAGCGCCATTGCCGGTGACCTTGATCCGGACGGCATTTTGGACCGCGCGGCCGAAACCGCCAAATTCAAGGGGAAAGCGAAGTCCAAATTCGACGTGCTTGCGCCTGCCGGTAGCGCAGCCGAACGCATCATCGTGATCGGCATTGGCGATGCCGATGAAGCCAAACCCAATGACTGGCTTGGCTTTGGCGGTATCGCGCGGGCGGCATGTGCAAAAGCGTCCACCGTCACGCTGGCAGCCAATGCGGCCATCGACGCGGAAAAAGCCGTCGCCATTGCACAGGGCTTTCTCCTGCGCGCCTATGGCTTTGACAAATACAAGAAGCCAAAAGATGACGACGACACTAAGCCCGGCCAACAAAAGGTGACCGTGCAGACCGACGACGCATCGGCGGCCAAGAAAGCCTGGGCCGATGCGGAAGGTGTCGCGCGCGGCGTCATGCTGGCCCGCGATCTGGTGAATGAACCGGCCAACATGCTCGGACCGGTCGAGTTTGCCCAGCGCGCCGTTGCCTTGTCAGCGCTCGGCGTTGAAGTCGATGTGCTCGACGAAGACGATATGGCCAAGCACGGCATGGGCGCGCTTCTGGGCGTATCGCAGGGTTCAGAACGCCCGCCACGCCTCGTGGTCATGAAGTGGAACGGCGGCAAAGCCAAAGACAAGCCGCTCGCCTTCATCGGTAAGGGCGTTGTCTTCGATACGGGCGGCATTTCCATCAAGCCTGCGGGCGGCATGGAGGACATGAAGGGCGATATGGGTGGCGCAGCAGCCGTGACCGGCCTGATGCATGCGCTCGCCGCGCGCAAAGCCAAAGCCAACATCATCGGCATCATCGGCCTTGTGGAGAACATGCCCGACGGCAAAGCCCAACGCCCCGGCGACATCGTCACGTCCATGTCCGGCCAGACAGTCGAGGTGATCAACACCGATGCGGAAGGCCGACTGGTGCTGGCCGATGCGCTGACCTTTTG
>JBCBHR010000294.1:0-3201 GCA_038525365.1 Pseudomonadota bacterium
CCCGCCGTTGAAAGTGTGTTTGCGCCGGACGTTGCATTGACCCAAGCGTTCACCGATGCCCATGCGCGATATCAATCGGCCTATCGCGCGGTGCGCGGCGTCAGCTGACGGTTGAACCGCGCCAAGCGGCGTGCGAGATGGCGTCATGCAATTTGCTCAGATAAACGGCATTACGCTGCACTACCAAATTATCGGCGCGCCGAAGGGCAAACCGGCCATCGTGTTTGCCAATTCGCTTGGTTCCGATTTCCGCATTTGGCGCGACGTCATCGTGCGTCTCGTTGGCGACATGCAGATTGTCACCTATGACAAGCGCGGCCATGGCCTGTCTGACGTGGGCGGCGAAGAGTATTCTATCGATCTCCACGCGGGCGACCTTGCAGGGCTGATGGATCACCTTAACATGAGCGGTGCTTTTGTTTGCGGACTGTCAGTCGGCGGCATGATTGCTCAGTCACTCGCCGCGAACCGCAATGATCTCGTGAAGGGTCTGCTTTTGGTGGACACTGGCCACAAGATTGGCACGCAAGAGTTTTGGGACGAGCGGATCGCTGCTGTCCGGGATAAGGGTCTTGCGCCGTTCGCTGCCAGTTTTGTCGAACGGTGGGTCTCTCCGGAATTCGCAAAGGCAAATGCAGACGACATTCTCGGCTATCAAAACATGGTCGCCCGCCAACCGTTGGATGGATACATGGGAACCTGCGCAGCTATCCGTGACGCTGATTTGACCGAAAGCACCTCCACGCTGCCCATGCCCGCGTCAGTGATTGTTGGTGACAAGGACGTCATGACACCGCCAGATCTTGGGCTTGAACTCTCCAAGCTTTTGCCCGATGGCCGCTACGACGTGATCAAGGATTGCGGGCACTTGCCCTGCATCGAGCAAGCGCCGATGCTGTCAGATATCATCAAGGCGTTCGTTGCTGACGTGAACGCTTGAGCGCGTCACGCGGGCGTTTTGCGTCTCGCGCCAGACGAAAACAGAAATGAACACCGCTGTCAGGATTAGGATGATGGTCGGCGCTGGTGCGCTGTCGAGGAAGAAGCTCGCATAGACGCCGATCAATCCGGCCGCAATGTTCAAGCCGGTCGCGACGAACAGCATAGTGCCAAATCGCTTGGTGACCAAAAACGCGATGGCGCCGGGCGCGATCAAAAGGCCAATCGCAAGGATGATGCCGACCGCAGAAAGCGTTGCAACGATGGTGAGCGAGATTGCCGCCAACAGGCCATAGTGGAAGACATTGACCGGCAGTGCGATGGCGCGGGCATGTGTTTCATCGAAAGCATGCACCAGCAAATCACGCCACCGCAACGCGATCAGCAATGTGACAAGCCCACCGATGATGCCTGCTGTCCATAGGTCCTCCGACCCAACGCCGAGCATGTTGCCGAAGAGGATGTGATCAAGATGCAGGTCAGTGGTGATCTGGGTGTAGAGTACGAGGCCAAAGCCAAACATGCCCGCGAAAACCACGCCCATCACCGTGTCGCGTTTCACCCGTGAATTGTCCGCGATGTAACCCGTCGCCAGCGCGCAAATCATGCCCGAAACGAACGCGCCGATGATGAGCGGAATGCCGATGACATAGGCGACGACAATGCCGGGGAGCACGGCATGCGAGATTGCATCGCCAATCAGCGACCAACCTTTCAGCACGAGATAGCAGGACAGAAGCGCCGTCGGCACGGCGATGATCGCGCTGATCCAGAACGCATTGATCATGAAAGGCAGTTGGAACGGCAGGAAGAGTTCGCCCATCATTGCGCAGGCTCCAGACTTCGCGGCAGCGTGGCTGCTTCCTGGGGTCGTTTGTCGGGTGCCGGTTTTTGCGGGGCGCGGCCATCGCGGGCGCGGCGGCGGGAGGCAAGAATTCCGTGCTTGGGCGCAAATACGAACGCAGCCAGAAACGCCAGTGTTTGTAGGCAGATGATGATCCCGCCCGTCGCGCCATCGAGGAAGAATGAAAGATACGCGCCAAAGAAACTGGAGGTGACGCCAATCGCGATCGCGATCAGGAGAACGCGCGGGAAGCGGTCGCTTAGGAGATATGCCGTTGCGCCGGGCGTCACGACCATGGCGATGACCAGAAATGCACCGACGGTCTGGAGGGCCGCGACGCAACTGGCGGCGAGGAGCGTGAAGAAAATTGCCTTGTAGAGCTCCGGGTTGATCCCAACCGAGCGTGCGTGGTTTTCATCAAAGAACACCAACATGAGGTCCTTCCACTTCAGCGTCAGGACCGCGAGCGTCGCGACGCCTATGATCACCAATTGGAGCGTATCCGTCGGTGTCACGGCCAAGATGTTGCCAAGCGTGATGGTCTGGATATCCACCGAGGTGGGAGATATCGATGCCATGAAAAGCCCGAGGCCAAAGAACGATGTGAAGATCAACCCAATGATCGCATCCTGCCGGAGGCCGGTGCGCGTGTTGAGGAAAAGCATGGAACCGGCAGCCAAACCGCCCGCGATGAAAGCGCCGAGTGCGAACGGCAGGCCGAGCATATAAGCGCCTGCCACACCGGGGACGATGGCATGGCTCAGCGCATCGCCGATCAGCGACCAACCTTTGAGCATCAGATAGCAGGACAGGAATGCGCACACCGCGCCAACCAATGCAGAGACCCACATGGCATTGACCATGTATTGATAGGCGAAAGGCTGGGCGAGGTATTCAATCATCGGAGATGTTTTCGCCAGGCTTGTCGTCATAGAGAACGAAAGGTCGCTCGTCGTCGGTCAAAATGGTGACCTTGCGTTCGTCGTCATCATCGTGAAGCTGTTGGCCACCGAGAACAAACTGGCGCAGCACTCCGCCAAACGCCGTTTCGAGATTTGCCGCCGTGAAGACCTCCTGCGTCAGGCCATGTGCCAAAACGGTGCCCTTGATCAGGATCGTGCGGTCGCAGAATTCAGGCACCGAACCGAGGTTGTGCGTGGAGATGAGTATCACTCGCCCTTCGTCCCGCAGGCTTTGAAGAAGTGCTATGATTTGGCGCTCCGTCTTGACGTCAACGCCGGTGAAGGGTTCATCGAGCAGAATGACTTGTCCGTCTTGCGCCAGTGCGCGCGCTAGGAAAACGCGCTGACGTTGGCCGCCAGATCGAGAGCGTCGTGTAGGGAAAGAGTGTGGAATTGGGGGGTGTGGGGGGGGGGGGGGGGGGGGGGGGAGAGGGGGGGGGGGGGGGGGGGGGGGGG
>JBCBHR010000295.1:0-3191 GCA_038525365.1 Pseudomonadota bacterium
GAAAAGCACGACCGACATGACGATCAGGGCAGATGAAAGACTAAAGCTCGCACGGCGCAGCCACATGAATTTGATCTTGTGATCAGGGCGCAGCATGCGCACGAAACCCTGTGGCAGTTCCTTCGGCTTTGAGCGGCGCACCCAAAACGCAACCATCCAGCGCGTCAGAATAAACGCGGTGAAGACGGTGGTGATAATGCCGATGGCAAGCGTGACGGCAAAGCCCCGGATCGGTCCGGAGCCGAGATAAAACAGGATAATCGCAGCGATCAGCGTGGTGACGTTTGCATCCACGATGGTCGTCAACGCACGTGAAAAGCCCGCATCAATCGACTGTATCAAAGACCGCCCGCCAATGCGCTCCTCGCGGATGCGCTCGAAAATCAGTACGTTGGAGTCCACCGCCATGCCGACCGTCAAAACGATACCCGCAATACCGGGCAGCGTCAGCGTGGCGCCAAGGGCCGACAACGCTGCGACGACGAGCACGATGTTGATGGCCAATGCCAAATTGGCAATGATGCCGAGGAAGCCGTAGGCGGCAAACATGAAGACGAGCACGGCTATGGCACCGACCACGCCGGCAATTTCACCGGCAGCGATGGAATCAGCGCCAAGCGATGGTCCGACCGTGCGCTCCTCGACGAAGGTCGGCTTCAGCGGCAATGCGCCAGCGCGCAACAGGATCGCAAGGTCGTTTGCGCCCTCGACGGTGAAGTTGCCAGAGATCTGGCCAGAGCCACCCAAGATCGGTTCCCGGATCACAGGCGCAGAAATCACCTGATCATCGAGCACGATGGCAAACGGACGACCGACATTTTCCTGCGTTGCGCGACCAAAGCGCTGCGCGCCCGAACCGTCAAAGCGGAACGTTACAATCGGCTCTGAGGTGACCTGATCAAAGCCCGCCTGCGCGTCCTCAAGGTTTTCGCCCGTTACAATCTCGCGCGTCTCCAGAAGGTATGGGATCGGCGGATCATCGGTTGAAAATGCGACTTCAGTGCCGACCGGCGGGCGGCCGCTCAGCGCGTCTTCGACTGAGTTTTCGCCGTCGACCATCTGAAAGGTAAGGCGCGCGGTGGTGCCGATGATGTCTTTGAGACGCTGCGGATCATCAAGGCCCGGCACCTGAACGATGATGCGGTCGGTGCCTTGGCGTTGGATGACGGGTTCGGTTGTGCCCAGTTCATCAATACGACCGCGCAAGACTTCGACGGTCTGGGTGACCGCGCCGTTCATGCGGTAATCGAGCCCCTGATCGGTCAATTCCAGCTCAAGCCGACCATTGCCGACATCATTGAACGTCAATTCCCGAAGTGTGCCGCCGGACAAAAGCCCCGATGACACCGGCTGCAGCAGGTCCTCAACGGCGTCGCGCGCTGCATCCACCTGTGTGGCATCGCGCAGCGTCAAGGAAACCGTCTGGCCCTGACCACGCAGGCCCGTGTAGCCGATGCGCTCAGCACGCAGCAAACGGCGCGCTTCATCGCGGACGCTTTCCAGGCGCTGCCCAACGAGATCTTCGCGGTCGAGGCGGAGTTGAAGGTGCACCCCGCCCTGCAGATCAAGGCCGAGCGCCATGGTGTCATTGGGCATGAATTGCGGAAGCATATCGCGCACGGACTGCGGATACAGGTTCGGCAGCGCAAACAAGAGGCCAACGGCGACCGTCAGCCAAATGAGCACTGTCTTCCACGGCGAGAAGTAAAGCATAGCGGTTCAGTCCGTCCCGGTGACACCCAATGTCACGATGTGGTTAGATGGCGAACGCGAAACAAGCGCCAAGCGGAAAGTGAAGATCACTTTCCAGTGTCGTTGGCCGCAGCAGGTTCGCCTTTGACGCGCACTTCGGCAACCATCTGCCGCATGACGCGCACCTTGGTGCCCTGCGCGATTTCGACTTCAATCTCATTGTCGTCGATGACCTTGGTGACCTTGCCGATCACACCGCCACCGGTGATGACCGTGTCGTTGCGGCGAATTGCACCCAACATTTCTTCGCGTTTCTTCATCTGCGTGCGCTGAGGGCGGATGATGAGGAAGTACATAATCACGAAAATCAGCACGAATGGCAGAAGGGTGATGATGATATCACCCCCGCCACCGGGCGTACCGGTTTGCGCGTAGGCTGGGCTGATGAACATGAATGACTCCCCGTAAAAACGCTTCGAATGCCTTGAAATTTGGCGCGAATATAGTCACGCACCCCCCCAATGCAACCAAAACCGCCCGCCGCACACAGGCGCGCATGATCACTGCCTCGGGAGCCCGCCGACGATGTCCGATACCGACCTGCACGCGCGGCTGAAAACTGTCGAAACGCAACTTGATCGCATTGGTGAAGCACTGGAGCGGCTCGCCGGTGCGTCGCCCGTTGTAGCTGACCTTTCGGCGGGCGATGCGTTCGTCTTCGATGCTTCCGCGTCAAAGGCCATGCCGGTGGCGCAGGTCAATCGCGTCGACATCGGACTGATACGCGGCGTTGACCGTGTGCGTGACATCCTCATCGACAACACGCAGCGCTTTGCGAGCGGTCTTCCCGCAAACAATGTGCTCCTCTGGGGCGCGCGCGGAATGGGCAAGTCTTCGCTGGTCAAGGCAGCCCACGCCACGATCAACCAGACTTCGCAAACACCGCTCAAACTGATCGAAATCCACCGCGAGGACATCCATGCCCTGCCGCAACTGCTCAACGCGGTGCGCAATAGCGCCGAGCGCATCATCATCTTTTGCGATGACCTGTCGTATGATCAGGACGACACATCATACAAATCACTCAAGGCGGCGCTTGATGGCGGTGTTGAAGGACGGCCGGAAAACGTGATTTTCTACGCCACATCCAACCGGCGCCATTTGTTGCCCCGCGATATGATCGAAAACGAGCGCTCCACGGCTATCAACCCCTCAGAGGCGGTCGAAGAGAAGGTCTCGCTGTCGGATCGTTTCGGCCTTTGGCTCGGCTTCCACAAATGTTCGCAGGACGAGTATTTGGAAATGATCAACGGCTATGCGGCCCACTACGGGCTGGCGGTCGAACCAGACCAATTGCGTCGCGATGCACTGGAGTGGGCGACCACCCGTGGTGCGCGCTCTGGGCGTGTGGCGTGGCAATTCATCACCGATCTTGCAGGCCGCCTCGGAAAGCGGCTCGACTGATCAGTTGAGGAATTGCGTCGGATTGACCGGCTTGG
>JBCBHR010000296.1:0-3186 GCA_038525365.1 Pseudomonadota bacterium
TTTTTCCAGCGAGTTCCAAATGCGGTCGTTCGCGCCGGTTTTTGCGAAGTGGTCAGCGCCGTTTGCGCCGGATGCCTTTTCGTCAGCGATGATCTGATCAAAGATCGCTGTCGCCTTATCAATTGCATTGTGGTCGGTGGCGGCGTCTTTCAGGACAACAACGCCAGCGCCGTCTTTCAAGGTGCGGGCCCACTCAAGCATGAGGTCTTGTCGTTTGTCGGTGTTTTTTAAGTCATCGGCGAGCGCGGTTGTGTCGTAGATGGGAATGTTCTGGTCGATGCTGGCCGCATGGGGCACATCGGCAGGTCTGGTTTCGCGGTCGATGCACAGCCTGAAGTCATCAATGCTGCAGGCGTCTTCGGTGAAGTAGCCCACGTTTTGAGATGGATGCATGTTCATCGCGAGTGCCCCTCGTTTGCATTTACCTCAGGGTTAGCAAGCTCGCTCATGATGCGCACCGCTTCGGCTTTCACGGCGGGCATGGCACCATTCATGATGGTCAACCTGTCGAAAACTGCCGGATTGCGCACCAGCGTTTCACGTAGCGCGCGACCGAAGGCCATGCGCAACTCCGTACCGATGTTGAATTTGCACACGGAGGTTTCGCGAGCGAGCTTTTGGCGGGTGTCGACGGCGATGCCGGACCCGCCATGCAAGACGAGGGGCAGCGATGTCTGGGCGTCGATGGCGGTGAGCGCCGCCATGTCGATCACCGCTTCCTTTTGGGTCTGCAGGTGCACATTGCCCACTGAGACGGCGAGCGCGTCGACGCCTGTTTCAGCAGCAAATCGCTTGGCTTCTTTCGGGTCGGTGACCGAGCCGGGTTCGCCTTCGGCATACCCCACAAAGCCGATCTCGCCTTCGCACGACGCGCCGGATTTGTGAGTCAACTCAACGGCTTGGGCGGTGAGGTCGATGTTTTGCACCAACGACTTCGAGGAACCGTCAAACATGATCGAAGAAAAGCCGAGGTCGAGCGCTTGGCGGCACTCTGCCAGCTCAGTTGAGTGGTCAAGGTGCACAACCACCGGCACCGACGCCTCGTCGGCCAGTTGTGTGAACATCGCGGCAATCACCGGCAGTGGAATATGGCGTCGAAAACCAGGCCCGGCCTGCAGGATCAATGGCAGGCCGGCTTCCTCGGCCGCCTCGACATAGGTGCGTGCGTCCTCCCAGCCGAGCACCACGTAGCCGGGCACGGCGTAGCCGTTGGTGAGTGCTGGCGCCAAAACCTCGGCAAGCGTGGCGCGGCTCATTTGAACTTGGCCACCATGTCCTTGATGCCCGGTATCGTTTCTACCTGGTAGGCGTGCTCGGGTTGGAAATACTGGATCAGCGGTCGCTGGGACAGGCCGCCGAGGATGGTGAAATAGTACATCTCATAACCTGGCAGTACCGCGCAGGGGTGATAGCCCTTGTCGATCATGAAGGTCGAGCCATCCACCACGTGGAACGCTTCGCCCGGTTTGCCTTCTTCGCGCTGGAGCATCTGCATGCCCGTGCCGTGCTTTGGGCGGAAGCGGAAATTGTAGGTCTCATCGTGACGCGTTTCGAGCGGTGGCCGGTCCGTATCATGCTTATGGGAGGGGAAGCCGGACCAGCCACCGGCGCCAACCGTGTAGAGTTCGCTCACGAGCAAACGTCCAACACGACCGGCTTGCTTCTGTCCTAGAATGTGTTTGATCTTGCGATGGGTTTTCGTGTCGTCGGAGCCGTATTGCACAAGGTCGATGTCTGCTGCACGGACGGCAAATGGCTCCAAAACGTCGGCGAACTTTGCGCCGGCAATGAAGATTTCCGCATTGCCGGAAACGCAGGTGATGTCGGCAGATGCGCCGCTTGGGACATAAACGCCCTCAGGTTCGCCGTCCCAGACGTCTTCACCACGACCGCCGACGTCCTTTGCTTCAAACCCGCCCACCACGACATCAACTGACCCGGTCGCGGGCGCGATGCAGGTCTCGTAACCGGGCACTTGGTAGGTGAAGGTCTGGCCCGCGGACAGCTTTACGATGTTGAAGTAGTTCAGCGGGACGAGGTCATGCCCGGCGCCGACGATGGGTTCATTCCTGTTGTCGTAAGGCGCGATATGCATGGCTATACGGTCTCCGTGATTTCTGGCGGTGTGGTCATGGGCGTGGTGTTGGCGAACGCCACAATCTCTGAGTGTATGGGCATGGCAGGCGCGCAGCCCGGGCGCGTCACAACAATGGCCGCCGCAGTGCTGCCATAGGCGATGGCGTCGTCAAGCTGGTCGCCACGCTCTGTGGCGGTCAAATACGCCGCCATGAACGCATCGCCTGCGCCTGTCGGTTTCAAAGGTGTGACGGGCCGAATGCCGTTGGTGCTGGCCTCGCCGCTGTGGAATGTGACACTGCCTGCAGCGCCCATCTTGTAGATGACGCGTCGGCCCGCCGTCTCTGCGAGTTGTCGCGCGGCAGCAAAACCGTCGCGTCCATTGGCCAACACCGCAAACTCTTCATCATTGGCAATGATGTCATCGCACAATTGTGAGGCGCGCATCAGCGTTCGTGCAGCGTCTTCGGGCGAATTCCAAGAGTATGGCCGATAGTCAATGTCGATCACGGTTCGCAATTTGTGAGCGCGCGCGAGGCGCAGTGCCTCAAAGGTTGCGCTGCGCGACGGATCGACTGCCAATGCTGTGCCGGTGACCACAAGCGTGTTCCAAGCGGCCCAGTCGATGGCGAACAGATGCTCTGTAGAAAGCTCCAGATCGGATGCTTTGTTGCGGTAGATCAGCGTGCGGTGGTTTTCCACGCGAGCCTCGCTGAGCGCCAAGGACGAGCGTGTCTCTCCTCCAGTGCGCGCAATCAAGTCGGTCGCAACGCCGTAGCTTTCCAGCTGCCGAATGCAGTAGTCGCCGACAGGATCATGTGAGAGGCATGTCAGCAACGCTGCTTCTCCATCCAAGCGGCAAATGCCGACCGATATGTTGGCGGCTGACCCGCCGAGTGACGCGGAGAAGGTAGTGGCTTCATCGATAGCCGCACCTGCTGGCTCGGGCGCGAGGTCCATGCCTGCGCGACCGATCACGATCGCCCTCACACCTCCCGTGGCGGTCATAATTCGCTCATCCCAACAAATTTTCGATACGGCTTTTGATTGCCGCTTGACGAATATCGAAACACAGCGCAATGAATTTTGCAACCGGTTGCAAAGCGTGCC
>JBCBHR010000297.1:0-3171 GCA_038525365.1 Pseudomonadota bacterium
TTCGCTCGACATGATGCGCGACGTGCCGCTGGCGGGCGATGCGCTAGCGATTGTTGACGCTCTCTATCCGGGCCTTGACGCCGAGCGGCGCACCCATGAAATGACGCGCCGCGTGATGACCATGATGGTAGAAGACGTCATCCGCACTGCGCTGGAAAGCCTTGAGCGCTTGCAGCCGATGGCGGTTGCCGACATCCATGATGCTGGTGAAACCATCGTTTGCTTCTCCGATGGCATGGCCGAAAAGGAAAGGGCGCTGAAAGCGTTCTTGTTTGCCAATCTTTACCGCCATCCCGACGTGTTGCGCGTGCGTGAAAGTGCCGAGCAAGTTGTCAGCGACCTTTACCACCATTTCATCGCACATCCGGTCGAAATGGGTGGTCCATGGGCGATGCAGGTTGAGCAGTTGGACACAGGCGGTCGCGCGCGTTTGGTGGCCGATTATCTGGCGGGAATGACGGACAGTTTCGCCGTAAAGGCTCATCGCAGCCTGTTTGACGTTACGCCGGAATTGGGTTAGCGACCCGCCGAAACGAAAGCCCGCACGGGCCAATTGCCATGAACATTTTTGAACATTTCCGCGCGCGCATCGCCGCAGCCGTGGGTGAACTTGATCTGCCGGCCGACGTCGTCAGCGCGTTGCCGGTTGAGCGCATCACGGTGGAGCCGCCGCGCGATGCCGCTCATGGTGACATCGCAACCAACGCCGCCATGGTGCTGTCCAAGGCGGCTGGAGCAAAGCCACGCGATTTGGCTGAACAACTGGTCGCTCTTTTGAAGGGTGATGCGGATGTGGATCACGCGGAAGTCGCTGGCCCGGGCTTCATCAATCTGCACCTGTCGCCTGCCTTTTGGCATGCGCAACTCCAGTCAGTTCTTGATGCTGGTGCGGACTATGGGCGCGCGAAGCCGGAAAACGCTAGTAAAATCAATGTGGAATACGTATCTGCTAATCCGACCGGACCCATGCATGTGGGTCATTGTCGGGGCGCAGTGGTGGGTGACGTGTTGGCAAACCTGTTGGCTTTCGCCGGGCATGACATCACCAAGGAATACTACATCAACGATGCGGGCTCGCAGATCGACGTGCTCGCGCGCTCGGCACTGCTGCGTTACCGCGAGGCGCTTGGTGAAGACATCGGCGACATACCGGAGGGCCTTTATCCGGGCGAATACCTCGTCCCCGTCGGTGCAGCGCTTAAGACGGAATTCGGCGACGCGCTTGCCACCATGACCGAGGCTGCGGCGCTTGATGAGGTCAAGCCGAGGGTGATCGACGCGATGATGGCGATGATCAGAGATGATCTGGCAGCGCTCAACGTGCACCACGATGTTTTCTTCTCCGAGCGCGGCCTGCATGCGGGCAATGGCTCCAGGATACGCACGGCAATCAATGAACTCGTGATGAAGGGCCATGTCTACAAGGGCAAGCTGCCGCCACCCAAGGGCCAAGTGCCCGACGACTGGGAGGACCGGGAACAGACGCTGTTCAAGTCGACTGAAGTGGGCGACGATCAGGATCGTCCGCTCATCAAGTCCGATGGTTCGTTTACGTATTTCGCCGCTGACGTGGCCTATTTCTACGATAAGTTTGGCCGCGGCTTTGACGAGACGATCTTCATACTCGGCGCCGATCACGGTGGCTATGTGAAGCGCATGGAAGCACTGGCAAAGGCCGTGTCTGAGAGCAGTGTCCGGATGACGATCCTCCTTTGCCAGCTCGTGAAGCTGTTCAAGAATGGCGAGCAGTTCAAGATGTCGAAGCGCTCCGGCCAGTTTGTCACGTTGCGCGATGTCGTCGATGAAGTTGGCCGCGATGCCGTTCGCTTCATGATGGTCTATCGGAAAAACTCCGAGCCGCTCGACTTCGATTTCGACAAGGTGACCGAGCAATCCAAGGACAACCCGGTCTTCTATGTCCAGTACGCGTCTGCGCGGTGCCATTCGGTGTTTCGTCAGGCAGCCGAGCAGTTTGGCGGCGTTGCGCCGCCACCGGGCAATTTGCAAGCTCTGACCGACGAGGGCGAGTTGGCGATAATCCGCAAGCTTGCGGAGTATCCGCGTTTGATCGACGCGGCGGCCAACACGCGCGAGCCGCACCGTATTGCCTTTTATCTCTACGACCTCGCCAGCATGTTCCATGCCCATTGGAACCGTGGTTCAGGTGAGGAGGCCTTACGCTTTGTTAAGGTTAACAATCCATCCTTGACCTCTGCCAGGCTCGCGCTTGTGCAGGGCGTTTTGAACGTCCTCACCTCGGGTTTGACGCTTTTGGGCGTGGAGGCGCCGCGCGAAATGCGCTGAAAATCGCCTCTTTATCCCCATATTGCGCTGGCAAATGCGTTTTTTTGAGCGGGCAGCAATCCGCTGGGGTAGAGTGTGAGGATGAGTGCGATGAGCGACACGGCCCAGCCCAAGGTGACGGACGAGGAACTCAACTACGGCGTGGCGGCAGACGATCCGCTTGCCGAGTTGTTGCGTGTGGCCGACGGGCTGCCTCAACCCAACCCAAACGAACTTTCCGCTGTCGAGGCGGCATCGCAGCCGGAGACGGACGGTCCGCTCGCGTCGGGGCCTGTGTTCTTGCAGGAGCCGCCAGAGGCTGGTCCCGTGGCGGAGCAGGCCGCCATCGGTGAAGCCGAAGCGCCCATGCCCGGCGATTTGGAAGATGCGCTTTTCGCCGAGCTTGGCATCGCGGAGCCAGTCACTGAGCAGCCGCAAATCGAGCCGGAGCATGAGGCGATCGGTCAGCCTGATTTTGCTCCTGAGCGCGAGCCGTTACGTGAGTTTGACGCCCTTGCTGAAGAGCCTGTTGCGAGTTTTGAAGAACCGGCAGTGGAAGAGGGCGCCGTGCCATCCGTATCCGATGAGCCCGCGCCGTTCGAAGCAATTGAGCAGCCAGCGATGGATGTGCAGGCACAGGCGCCGGAAGCCTTTGCTCAGCCGGAGAGCTTGGAAGACGCGCTAACCGCCATGTTGGGCACAAGCGTTGTCGAGGACACCGCCGCCACGGCGCCGGAAGCGATTGAGCCGATTGCGGACTTCGCGCCGGTGATCGAAGATCAGCCCATCGACGACACATACGCGACTGGTCTTGAGGCCGAATATGTCGAGCCGCTCGAAGAGCCAATCCCGGCACCGCTCGAAACGTCGACCGAAACCCCTTTTGAT
>JBCBHR010000298.1:0-3159 GCA_038525365.1 Pseudomonadota bacterium
CAATCCGAGTGCGGACTTTGGCAAGCATGATCGTGGAGCGCTCAAACAATGGCCGACCCGAAAGCCCGCCTTGCTCACCGTGGTCGGCCCGTAAACCGGCACGTGAAAGGGTCGTGTTTGACACGATCATCCCCTCAAGGCCGCTGTCCAAAACCGTAGTGCAGATGTCGTCGAGGTCGCCCTCGTGAATGTCGGGTGCGATTTTCAGGAAAATCGGCACATGACGTGCGGTATCTGAAACCGCTTCGGCTCGCGCGCTGGTGACGCGGTCAAGCAGTGCGACAAGGTTCGCCTTGGTCTGCAGATCGCGCAGGCCCGGTGTGTTGGGCGAGGAGACGTTGACGGTGAAATAGTCGGCATGGTCGTAAAATGTGCCAATGCCGCGCACATAGTCTTCCACCCGATCTTCGCTGTCCTTGTTGGCACCAATATTCACACCGACGATGCCGGTCTTTGAGGTCGCCGCCGACAGCCGTGCCAAAGCCGCCCCATGCCCACCATTGTTGAACCCCAAGCGGTTGATGACAGCGTCATCCTCTATGAGGCGAAAGACACGGGGTTTGGGATTTCCAGCCTGAGGTTTGGGCGTGATGGTGCCCACTTCGGTGAAGCCAAAGCCGAGCTTCAGAAGCGGCGAAAAGACTTCGGCATCCTTGTCAAACCCCGCAGCGACACCGATCGGGTTTGGGAAATTGAGACCAGCGATCTGCGTGCTGAGGCGTGTGTCCATGTGGCGTAAGCGGCCGCTCACCAGCCCGAGCTTCAGTGCTTGAATGGCCAGCCGATGCGCAGTCTCCGGCTCGAAGCGAAAGAGCAAAGCGCGTAACAAACCGCCCGATGGATGGGCATCACTCATCTCCCTTCGATATCCGGAAACAAATGGCTGCCATTGGCGTCCAGCGCGAGCGGCTCCACCGATCTCACAGCCTCCAAAGGCATTGCCGCAAAAAGATGCGGAAACAAGTCGCCACCGCGTGATGGCTCGTACTTCAGCGCGTCACCGAGTGCTGCCGGATCAACGCCCAAGAGCAGCAGATCGGCTTGCCCGGCAAAATGCTTTGCCGCTGTTTCACGCACTTGGGCTGCAGTTGAAAAGTGGATGAAACCGTCGGCGAGATCGACGGGTGCACCTTTGAAGACACCTTCGCTTTGCGCGTCTGCCCATTGCTCGCGCGTTGCGATTTTGAAGATCATGTTGGTCATGCCACCGGCCTAAGACCGCGTGCGGACTTTGCCAATCGGCAATATGGATTGTCCCCGAATAGTCGCGCTGTCCTATTTCTATCGTATTGGCGGTGTAGCTGGATCGATAGTAAGAATTGGGGAACAGATCATGGCAAAACTCTTTGCATTGGCCGGGCTGGCGCTTTGCGCGTCGGCAACATTTGCTCTGGCTCAAGAGGGTCGCTTCGTGATGGAGCGCACCGAAAATGGCATCATCCGCATGGACACCCAAACCGGCGACATGGCGATGTGCCAAGAAGATGAAAATCAGATCATCTGCCGCGCTGCCGCTGATGAACGTGCCGCGTTTCAGCAGCAGCTTGATGCGCTTGAAGAACGCATCATTGCATTGGAGACGCAGATCGGCGTCGTTGGATCCGGTGACATGGCGCGTGATGGCGGACTGCCTTCGGAAGAGGAGTTCGAGCGTGGCCTCGACTATATGGAGCGCTTCTTCGAGCGCTTTCGCGGCTTCATCGAAGAAGACCGCAGTGATGGTACGGGCGGTCGCACGTGACGCCTGACTTTGGCATTTAGACCTATCGATATGGTCCGTCATCGCCCGGAGCTTGACTTCGGATAGCGTCAATCATCGCGAGCACATTTGCGGATGCCGCCATTGGCATATCTGCATGGCTTGTCTGCGCGCGGACAATGGCATCCTGCACTGCGGTCGCCTGATAATTCAACCCGGTCGTCTCACGAGGGAAGTCATGCACCGTATGTGGCCGATCAAGCAATTTGGCCACGACGCGCGCCACGCGTCCGCCTTCCATGGAGCGCAATTGGCTGCGGGCCTGATGCCACACAGAGAGCCGGTCGGCGCGCAGGAAGTGTCGGTCAACGCGCAGAGCACCGTTTTCGCAATAAATGGCAAAGCTGTTATCGCCTTCTTCGCGCACCGATGGCCAAAAGCCTGCGCCAAACGAGAACGGCACGCCTCCAGCATCCAACTCCGCGCGGGCTGTCGCATCCACGCCGGTCGGTGCCGGGGACCACCTTGCTTTCTTGAGCGAGAGATCGCCGAGCAGGAACTGGGCGACCGAGAGTGGATAGACACCGAGGTCCAGCAAAACCCCGCCGCCGAGCGCCGGATCAAAAAGCCGGTGCGCCGGATCGAATGGGCGGTGGAAGTGTATGGTCGCTTCGGCGCGAACCGGTGCACCAAGCGCGCCACTTTGCAGGATGTCTCGCGCCTTTTGCACCGCGGGCAAAAACCGCGTCCACATCGCCTCCATGACAAACGCGCCCGCCGTTTGCGCAGCGGAAGCGATCTCGCGGGCGCCCGCAGCAGTCATCGCGACCGGCTTTTCAATGAGCGCGTGCTTGCCCGCGCGCGCAGCGGCGACCGCTTGCTCCACATGCACGATGTGCGGCGATGCGATGTAGATAGTGTCGAGGTTTGGATCGGCCAAAAAGCGTTCGCCGTCACCGCTTGGGTCGCCGACCGCATTTGCGATGCCGTGGCGATCAGCAAAAAGCTGCGCCTTGGATTGGTCCCGCGAGCACACCGAATGCAACACCGCGCCATCGACATGACGCAGGTCGGCTGCAAATTTGGCGGCTATGTCGCCGGTTCCCCAAATGCCCCAGCGAAACGTCTGTCGTGCGGTTTGCATCACTGATCCAACTGCTCACGATACCCAAATTTGCGTCCATTGGAGCACAGCCGTGTGAAGAAAACGGCAACACAAAAAAGCACTTCCGGCGCGCTGGACAGCGCCGTGTTTGGTGCTATAACCCGCCCACTCTGAGCGGCGCCAGTCGCTGCCAAAAGCCCAGACAGTCTTGTCGAATATGCCCGGGTAGCTCAGGGGTAGAGCAGCGGATTGAAAATCCGCGTGTCGGTGGTTCAAATCCGCCCCCGGGCACCATGGTTTCTCAACCAACTTAAAAGTGTGACGCACGGAAGTTCTTGCGATGTGGGGTTGTTTT
>JBCBHR010000299.1:0-3157 GCA_038525365.1 Pseudomonadota bacterium
GACCACCACTTCGTCAAACGACGTGATGAAGGCAAACAGCGCGCCGGAAATCACGCCCGGCAGAATGAGTGGCATTTGCACCTTGAAAAACGTCGTGACGGGATCGGCACCCAGTGAAGCTGCCGCACGCGTGAGTGACCGATCAAAACCAACCAACGTCGCTGTCACGGTGATGATCACAAACGGGGTGCCAAGGGCGGCATGCGCGAGCACCACCCCCCAGTAAGTGCCCTGCAACCCGATGCGTGAATAGAAGAAATACATGCCCGCCGCTGAAATGATCAAAGGCACGATCATCGGCGAAATCAGGATCGCCATGATGGCCGAGCGCGCGGGCACATGGCTCTGCGAAAGGCCAATGGCGGCCAGCGTACCAAGCGCGGTGGCAAGTAACGTCGCCATCGGCGCGATCATGAATGAGTTGCGCAGCGCCTGTTGCCAGTCCGGATTGGTGAAAAAATCCACATAGTGCTTGAACGAGTAGCCCGCCGGGTCGAGCCGCAACATCTCCGGTGTGAAGGTGAAAAAGTTCTGCGCATTAAACGACAGGGGGATGATCACCAGGATCGGGAAAATCAGGAAAAAGAAGATCAGCCCGCAGATGACGCGAAAGGCGTAGTACCAGAAAACCTGCAGCGGCGAGGCATAGGGCGGAAGTGGTGAAGCCATGATCAATCCCCTACCCCAGCTTCACATTGTCGATGCCGACGATCTTGTCGTAGCAATAGAACAACAACAAAACGAGCAGCAGCAGCAATGCGCCAAGCGCAGCGGCAAGCCCCCAATTCAAACTCGATGAAATGTGGTAGGCGATGCGGTTCGAGATGAACACGCCTTTGGTGCCGCCAACCAGTTCGGGCGTGATGTAGTAGCCAATCGACAGGATGAAAACGAGGATCGCGCCCGCGCCGATGCCGGGCACGGTGTTGGGGAAATAAACCCTCCAGAACGCCGTCCAATCGGTCGCCCCCATGGATTTTGCGGCGCGCACATAGGTGGGCGAAATCGTCTGCATCACCGAGTAGAGCGGCAGGATCATGAACGGCAGCAGGATGTGTGTCATCGCAATGATGGTGCCGAGCTGATTGTTGATCAACTCAAGCCGACCGTCGTTGCCAACCAAACCGAGAAAGACAAGCGTGTCATTGATCACGCCCTGTTGCTGCAACAACACCTTCCATGCCGAAGTCCTCACGAGCAACGACGTCCAAAACGGCAGCAGCACGAGGATCATCAGCAGATTGGCCGTCGAACGCTTTGTGTGGCTCATCAAATACGCGATCGGGTAACCGAGCAACAGGCAGCATCCGGTGATCAGCAAAGACATCCACATGGTTCGCCAGAAAAGCATCAAATAGATGCGCCGACGTTCATCGACCAGTTGGATGCCCTCTGCCGTCCGCTGCAGATCAACAGCCGCGAGGATGTAGCCTGAGGTGTAATTGCCGCTTGTGCGTTGAATGACCTGCCAAGTCTCAAGCGCCACCCATTTGTCATCAATGTCGGCAAATCCTTCCTTGAACGGGGCTTCTAGGCGCGTCACCCTTCGACCGGACTTGCGAAACAAGCTCGACATGCCAGGCGCTTCATAATTGAGGCGCAGACCAAGGCGGGTATGCTGCTTATTCTCAAAAGCTTCGGTTAGGTCCGCCTGCAGCGCGGCGAACACTGCCTCACCGGGCACCTCATTGCTACGCGGATCCCAGTCTTTTAGCGCAACAACAGTCCGCGGAATGGTGTTTGGCACGATCTGGTTTTCCACCGAGCGGAACAACATGTCGGCGATCGGCAGCATAAAGCTGATGAGAATGAAGAACAGCAGAGGTGCGATCAGCAAGAAAGACCGCAGCTTCTCTCGGCGGAGCGCACGCGCAAGCCGTCGTTTCAAAGGCGTTCCATCAGCAGCGCGCATAATGCCATCGTCGTTCAGTGTGGACGATGGGACTTCAACAGCGCTGCTCATGAAAAGCCTCTTGTCTTGAGACGGGGCGGCATAAGCCGCCCCGAAATGGGTTGCTCAATCAGTTACTGAGCGAGCCAGGCTTGGAACTGCGCATCGACATCGTCGGAGTAGGCTGACCACCACTCGATGTTGTTGACGATGATGTTGCCCATATTCGCCGGGTCCGTCGGCATATGTGGTGCCATATCGATACCGAGTTCGGCGTGTTGGCCAACCAATGGCGCAGATGATGCACGGGCAGGTCCGTAGGAGATGTACTTCGCTTGATCCGCAAGGCGCTGCGTGTCGGTTGCGAATTTCAGGAAGTGTTTCACACGGTTCAAACGGTCTTCCGGGATGCCGGTCGGAATAACCCAACCGTCAAAATCAAAGACCTGGTTGTCCCAAAGCATGGAGACTGGCTGCTTTTGTTCTTCAATCAGCGCAAAGAGGCGGCCGTTATATGTGGAACCGATGGCGACTTCGCCGTCAGCGAGCAGTTGCGGTGTATCCGCACCTGCAGACCACCAAATCGTCTCGGATTTGATCGTGTCCAATTTCGCCAGCGCGCGATCGATACCTTCCGGCGTTTCCATGACGCTGTATAGTTCGTCGGGCGATACGCCATCGCAAAGCAGCGCCCACTCGATGTTTTTCTTCGGACGCTTCTCAAGCGCGCGTTTACCAGGGAAAGCCTCGAGATCAAAAATGTCGCATACCGAGTCCGGTACTGCGCCATTCCATGCTGCAATATCATTGCGGTAACCGAAGGTGGTCGAGAAAACGATCTGTGGAATGAAGCATTCCGAAATCAACGAGTCGCCAAAGTCTTCGCCCGCTGGCGTCCCGTCGGGCGCAGCGGCAAGGATTTCATCAGGATTGACTTCCATGGCCAAGCCTTCGTCACAAAGACGAACGGCGTCCGGACCTTCCACATCAACCAAATCCCATGTGATGTTGTTGGCTTCGTTTTGCGCACGCAGCTTAGCTACGGACTCGTTTGCTGACTCGTCCCAGATGAATTCAACGCCGGTCGCCGCAGCATAAGGCTCAGCGTAAGCCTTGATCTGCGATGCCTGATAAGCACCGCCCCAAGAGACGGCAGTGATGCTGTCTGCACAGTTTTCACACGGCTCAAGCGCCGCGGCATGATTGTCGGCGATTGCCGATGTCGAAAGCAGCCCAGCTGCCGCCGACGCCAAAAGCACAGTTTTG
>JBCBHR010000300.1:0-3148 GCA_038525365.1 Pseudomonadota bacterium
GCAGCTTCGCGCACACAGGGAACCACATGAAAAAGCTGACATTGACCGCGCTCGCACTCGCAGCCAGCGCCAATCTTGCCCACGCCGAAACGTTCAAATGGGCCTCTCAAACCGATCCACAAACTATGGACCCGCATGCGGTCAACTCTGCGCCGGTTCTGGGCTTTTTGAACAACGTCTATGAAGGCCTTGTCCGCCGGGGCAAGGACATGGCCATTGAGCCCGCACTCGCTGCAAGCTGGGAACCGCTTGGAGGCGACGGCTGGCGGTTCAACCTGCGCGAAGGCGTTAAATTCCAGGGCGGCGAAGACCTGACGGCTGAGGACGTGCTGTTCTCATACCAACGCGCATCGAGCGAACAGGCCGACACAGCATCCTGGTTTGCCCCGGTCTCGGAAGTGAAGATCGTCGATGACTTCACAATCGACTTCATGACCACGGCACCGAACCCGATCTTCCCCGACTCGATTGCCAACTTTATGATTATGGATTCAGGTTGGGCCGCCGAGAATGGCGTCGAGCTACCCGCCAAGGATGCGGAAAACTTTGCGACCCTGAACACCAACGGCACCGGCGCTTTCCAACTGGTCGAGCGCCAGCCGGGCCTGACAACGGTGTTGGAGCCATTCGACGGTTGGTGGGGTGAGGCAGAACACAACATCACGCGCGCTGAATTTGTGCCTATCGACAATGCCGCAACAGCGGTTGCCGCGCTTCTGTCGGGCGAAGTCGATATGATCAATCCCGTGCCAATCCAGGACGTGGAGCGCATCAAGGGCCGCGATGGCGTTGAGGTGATCGAAGGCATCGAAGCGCGCGTCATCATGTTTGGCTTTGCCCATGACCAAGACGCCATCAAATACACCGACGCCGCTGGCGAGCCGAACCCGTTTAAGGACGTGCGCGTGCGCCAAGCCGTCGCGCAAGCGGTCAATGTCGACGCGATTATCCAGACCATCATGCGCGGACAGGCACAACCGGCATCTCAGCTCGTCAGCGCCGCCATGCGCGGTTACACTCCGTCACTTTCGGACCGTCCGGCTTTCGATGTTGATGGCGCGAAAGCATTGCTGGCCGAAGCCGGATACCCAGACGGTTTTTCCTTCGGTCTCAAATGCCCCAATGACCGATATTTGAATGATGAAAGCGTCTGCCAAGCCGCCGTGTCAATGCTCGCGCAGATCGGTGTGACCGCAGAACTCGACGCCATGCCGGTGCGCAATTACTGGCCGGAACTGCGTGAAGACAATTTCGACATGTACCTCCTTGGCTGGTCGCCAGGCACATTCGATGCCGAACATCCGGTCCGCTTCCTCGCGTCCACTCCAAACGCCGAAAAACGTCTTGGCTCATGGAACTTCGGTGGCTTTTCCAACGCTCGCGTTGATGAACTCCTGCCAATGATCCAATCGGAAATCGACGACACCAAACGCCAGGCCATGCTGGATGAAGTCGCCAAAATCCTGCAGGACGAGCATGCCTATGTCCCGCTCTACATCCAGCCGCTCCTGTGGGGCGTCGCCGAGGGTGTCGAATTAACCCAGCGTCCAGACAACTTCTTCATCCTGCGCTGGGTGACGAAAACAGCTGGCTAATTGCCTTACAAGCGACAGAACGCGGCGTTGACTACCACGGTCACCGCCGCGTTTTGCGTTTCAAACCTACCTATCATGCCAGCCTATTGGCGGATTGATCATCGCTCCGCAGAAACGCTTTCAATCTAACAAGCTTTCCGACTATGGTCGCACAAAGCGTGCTTCCACGCTGGGTTAGGGTTTGTCGGTTTGTTCACATATATCGTTCGACGCGTCTTCCAGTCATTGCTCGTCCTTCTGGTCGTCGGTCTCGTTGCGTTCTCTTTATTTCGCTTCGTTGGTGACCCGGTCGACAACCTTCTTGGTCAAGAGCGAACCCAAGCCGACATTGAGCGCGTGCGCACCGAACTGGGTCTCGATCAACCGTTCCCCGTACAGTATTACAGCTTCCTCAAAGGCATCGTCGTCGACGGCAACTTCGGCGTCTCCTACCGTCAAGGCCGCCCGGTGGCTGAAATCATCGCGGAGCGCGCGCCTGCCACGCTCGAATTGGCCGCTGTTTCAGCGCTCTTTGCCATCGTGTTCGGCATCGGGCTCGGCGTCTACACGGCCATTAATCGAAATGGTTGGCTCTCAAACATCATCATGACGACATCGCTGATCGGCGTCTCGTTACCCACCTTTTTGATCGGCATATTGCTCATTTACGTCTTCGCCGTGGAACTCGGCTGGCTGCCAAGTTTCGGGCGCGGCGAAACCGTCAGGATCGGCGGCTGGACCACCGGACTGCTGACAGAGAGCGGGCTGAAGGCGATCATCCTGCCGGCCATCACGCTTGGCCTTTACCAGATGACGCTGATTATGCGGCTTGTGCGCTCCGAGATGCTCGAAGTCCTGCGTACGGACTACGTGAAATTTGCGCGCGCCCGTGGCCTGCCCGAGCGCACCGTGAATTTTCGTCACGCACTAAAAAACACCATGGTGCCCGTCATCACGATCACCGGCCTGCAACTGGGTTCGATCATTGCCTTTGCAATCATCACCGAGACTGTCTTCCAGTGGCCGGGCATCGGGCTGTTGTTCATTAACTCCATCCAGTTCGTCGATATCCCGGTCATGGCATCTTACCTGATGCTTATCTCGGTCATGTTCGTCCTGATCAACCTCGTCGTCGACGTGCTCTACTTCGTGATCGATCCGCGCCTCCAGGCGGAAAATACGGGAGGCAAGTGAGGTGATCGACACGCTGCGCCAATTCCGCGACTCCGATCTGGTTTACCAATTCATGCGCTCGCCGCTCGCCGTCACCGCATTCACCGTCACCGTCATGCTGGTCGGCAGCGCGATCTTCGCGCCGCTGCTCACCACCCAAAACCCGTTTGACCCGGCATCGCTGAACCTGATGAACGGGTTTTCACAGCCGATGACACCGAACCAGTTCACTGGCGAGAGCTTCATTTTCGGCACCGACGACCAGGGCCGCGATGAGGGGGGCGAAGACGGCGGACAAGACCAAAAGCGCAACCATCGTGAAAGAGGCGATGGCCACCGGTGAGCGTTTGAACTTGTAGAAGAAGTCGGATTCGGCAAAGCGCTCCAGCGCCGGTTTTTCA
>JBCBHR010000301.1:0-3147 GCA_038525365.1 Pseudomonadota bacterium
ATGGGCAGCAGCCCGGCGCTAAGGATGGAGCTTTTGCCAACGCCGGATGGACCGCCAAGCACGGCGCATTGCCCACCTGTCAACGCAAAACGCACGTCACTGACAACGGGCAGTTCAACCCCGCCGCGCAGATGCATGACAAACGTCTTTGCAACATCGGAAACGATCAAAGGCACAGTCATGCGCGCATCACCCTTGCAAAATCGATGAGACAAGAAGTTGGGTGTAAGGCGCGCGCGGATCGTCGAGCACCTGATCGGTGAGCCCGGTCTCGATCACGTTGCCATCTTTCATCACCATAATGCGATGCGATAACAGGCGCGCCACCGCTAAATCATGGGTCACGATCAATACCGAAAGGCCAAGGTCAGTGACCAGACCCCGAAGCAGATCCAGCAGTCGCGCTTGGACAGAAACATCCAAACCGCCGGTCGGCTCATCCATGAACACGAGCCGCGGTCCGGTCACCAGATTGCGCGCGATCTGCAGGCGCTGCCGCATGCCACCGGAAAATGCGCGCGGCTGATCATCAATGCGGTCTGATGCGATCTCGACGCGACCCAACCAGTCGGTCGCCGTTTCACGAATATTCCCGTAGTGACGCTCGCCAACTGCCATCAGCCGCTCGCCAACATTGGCGCCCGCTGACACCGTCATGCGCAATCCGTCGGCAGGGTTTTGATGGACAAATCCCCAGTCGGTCCGTGTTAGGAACCGGCGTTCGGCCTCTGAGATGCGGAACAAATCGCGGGTCTCGCCGTCACGCATGTGGTATTGCACACAGCCGGTCGTCGGCGTCAGGCGCGTGGATACACAATTGAGTAGCGTGGTCTTGCCCGACCCGCTCTCACCGACCACGGCCAACACTTCGCCGGGGTAGAGATCAAAGGAAACATCGCTGCAGCCGATGCGCGCGCCATAGAATTTCGACAATCCCGTCACGCTGAGAAGCGGCGTCTCGGTCATTGCGCCGCCTCCAGCGCGTAATCCGCCTGCGCGCCGACATGACCGTTTTCACGGCGCTTCTCGCAAAAGTCGGTGTCAGAACAGCAGAACATGCGCCCGCCTCGGTCATCCAAGATGACCTCATCCAGATAAACACCCTGAGCCCCGCACAGTGCACAGGGCTGATCGAACTTGTTCACCTCAAACGGGTGATCCTCAAAATCGAGGCTAACCACATCGGTGTATGGCGGGAGCGCATAAATGCGCTTCTCGCGACCCGCACCGAACAATTGCAGTGCGGGTGACATGTGCATTTTCGGATTGTCGAATTTCGGCGTTGGCGACGGGTCCATCACGTAGCGCCCCTCGACCTTGACGGGATAGGCATAGGTCGTCGCGATCCGCCCATTCTTTGCGATGTCCTCATAGAGCTTCACATGCATCAGGCCATATTCTTCCAGCGCATGCATCTTGCGTGTCTCAGTTTCGCGCGGCTCTAAAAAGCGCAGCGGCTCCGGAATTGGCACCTGATAGACGAGCGTCTGGTTTGCGCTGAGCGGCTCCTCGGGAATGCGGTGGCGGGTTTGGATAATCGTCGCTTTCGCGGTCTCCGTCGTCGTCTCAACATCCGCCACTTTTTCAAAGAAAGCGCGGATAGAGACAGCGTTGGTCGTGTCATCGGAGCCCTGATCAATGACCTTCAACACATCTTCAGAGCCGATGATGGACGCCGTCACCTGCACGCCACCAGTGCCCCAACCGTAGGGCATCGGCATCTCGCGGCTCGCAAATGGCACCTGATATCCGGGGATCGCAATCGCCTTGAGGATCGCCCGGCGGATCATGCGCTTCGTCTGCTCGTCGAGATAGGCGAAATTGTAAGTTGCGATTGTGTCGTCTTGCGCGAGACTCATTCCGCTGCCTCCCGAAACGCGCTGTCGTCGTCCTTGCCGTCTTGGGCGCGCGCAAACTCCTCGCGCATCGTGCGCACAAGTTCGAGCTCGGCTTGAAAGTCCACATAATGCGGAAGCTTCAGGTGCTCGACGAAACCAGTCGCTTGCACATTGTCAGAATGTGAAATGACAAACTCTTCGTCTTGCGCCGGGGCAATGCGATCCTCGCCAAGCTCCTCGGCGCGCAAAGACCTGTCGCAAAGTGACATCGCCATCGCCTTGCGCTCTGACTGTCCAAGGACCAGCCCATATCCGCGCGTAAATTGCGGCGGCGCTTTGGATGAGCCCTTAAACTGGTTGACCATCTGGCACTCGGTGACGCGGATACGCCCAATCGTCACTGCAAAACCGAGCTCTGGAACAAACAACTCGACGTCAACGAGGCCGATGCGAATTTCGCCGACAAAAGGGTGCGTGCGGCCATAGCCGCGCTGCGTGGAATAGGCGAGTGCCAGCAGGAACCCTTCGTCGCCACGCGAGAGCGCTTGCAAGCGTCCGTCACGATTGAGCGGAAACTCCATCGGTGTGCGCGTCAGGTCTTGGGGCTCTTCGCCCTCAACGCCACCATCGGCTTCGATCATCCCATCCATGGCGAGGATGTCGGAAACGCGCATGGCCTTTTCGCCGGGCGCAGCGTGATCAACAGATTGTGCTGGCGCGCCGCCGTCACTTTCATCCGCAAGAGCGGGATCGAGCAGGCGGTGGGTATAATCAAATGTCGGCCCCAGCAACTGGCCACCGGGCAAATCCTTATAGGTCGCCGAGACGCGGCGTTCGATGCGCATAGACGCCGTGTCAACCGGCTCGCAATAGCCAAATCGTGGCAGTGTAGTCCGATAGGCGCGCGCCAAGAAGATCGCTTCAATCAGATCGCCACGGGCCTGCTTGATGGCAAGCGCTGCCAGTTCGCGATCATAGAGCGACCCTTCCGCCATGACCCGATCGACGGCGAGCGCCAGTTGCTCGGTCAATTGATCCAGCGTAATTGACGGCAGATCAGTGTCGCCGCGTCGCCGCTTGGCCAACAGCGCATGAGCATTTCTGATCGCTTTCTCGCCACCCTTGACCGCAACATACATCAGGGCACCTCCGCCATATCCAAACGGGTCGTGCGCGGCAAACCGACCAGCGCATGCGGCGTAGCCAAAATCACGTCGACCCCGCGTGGAAACAGCCCGTTGTTTTCGGCCCACTGCGCTTCGAAGCCGGTGGGAAGTTTTGAAACTCTGATATCGGCCACACTCTTGAT
>JBCBHR010000302.1:0-3146 GCA_038525365.1 Pseudomonadota bacterium
GCGCAATCTTCAACGCCGCCTCGCGCCGGTCTGCATTCAGGCGCTCCACATCGCTGAGCGCGACGTCGAGGCCGGATTTCGTCACGGTCACGCTGGCCGTCGCTGGTTTTGCGTCCGCCGCCATCATGGGCAGGGCAGCTTTTGCCAGAGCAGCCAACGCACCGCGCGCCTTGTTCAGGACCGGCAAGACAACATGGCATTCCTCAAACGCGACGACGGTATGGGAGCGCGCCTCCTGAAAGCCGAGCTCAACACCATTTGCAATGTGCCGAATGGAAAACCCGGCGCGGCGGCGCGAACGCGGCTCGCACACGGTGAGTGGCGCAACGTCCGCCTCAATCCTTTGTGCTGCAAGCGCATCAACCACACGCTGCCGCTTCCATGCGACATAGGCATCGTGCGTCATGTGCTGCAGCTGACAGCCACCGCATGTGCCGAAATCAGCGCAGGGAGGGGTGGCGTGCATCCGGCCCCTGGCGATGAAGTGCGGCGCGTCAATGACGCCTTCGAGCACCAGACCGGTCACCGTATCTCCGGGCAAGGCACCGCGCACAAGCACGCGCCCATTATCGCCTTGGGCGATACCGTCGCCGAGCCGGGCAAGGCCGGTGACCACCAAAGCATCAGCCATTGATCTTGATCCCCGCCAGCAAGTACTCCTGATTTCCGTCGCCACCCTTGATCGGCGAGGGCGCTACGCCGGTTGCCCGCCAGCCACCGAGGCCATCCAGCCAGTCGCGCATCGCATCTGCGCACGCCTTTGCAGTTTGCGCGTCAACCAATCCGCCCTTTCCAATGCGCTCACGTCCGACCTCGAACTGCGGCTTCACAAGCAACACGCACCGGGCGCCATGTTTCGCGAGACCAAGCGCGGGCGGCAAAGCGAGCTTCAGCGAGATGAAGCTCACATCGCTGACCACGATATCGGGCTGCAAGGCATCCAGATGGTTGCTCGACAGGACCCGGGCGTTGAGTCTTTCCAGATTGGTCACTCGCGGATCATCGCGCAGCGGTTTCGCCAATTGATCGTGACCAACATCAACCGCAAACACGTGCCGCGCGCCGCGTTCAATCAGCACCTGCGTGAAGCCACCGGTCGACGCACCAATATCGACGCAGATCGCGTCTTGGACATCGATCTCAAATGTATCAAAGCCATGCACGAGTTTCAGCGCAGCGCGCGACACATACGCTTGCGCCGGATCAGCGATTTCGACTTGCGCACCGTCTCCCACATGCACCGATGGTTTCTCGGCAAGCAGACCGCCCACCATCACGCAACCGCGCAGCACAGCATCACGGGCACGCGCGCGCGTTTGAAAGTGTCCATGTGTCACGAGATACTGATCCAACCGCTGGCGTGCCATGTCGTGTGCATACACCGAACAGCAAAGCGGTTGGAAGCGTTGCGATGGCGCCTCAGAGTGGCGCGTTGTCGGAATAGACCACACGCACCGTGCGATCCATTGAGCTCATGGGAACGCCAGTCGTGAAAAGCGGATTTTTCGGCACGGCCGCCTCGCCGAAACGTACCTCTGGGTTGGTGTCCATGGAGCCGCGCAATTGCGCGAAAGCCAGGCCCGACGCCGCACCACTTTGCACAATCGGCGCGCTTGTCGCCGCCATGGCGCCGCCAGCGCAAAATGCGCCAAAGATGATCAATACAGTTCGGTTGACCCGCATCGTCCCTATCCCTGTTCCCTGCGCAAGAAACTAGCGGAAACGGGTTGAAACGGCGGCAAGAAACGCGGTGAACGGCGCGCAAACCAGCAGGGTATCCAGCCGGTAAACGGCGTCAGCCCGGAAGCGGTATGAACTCTTCCTCGTCGCCCGGCACGATGTCGAACCGGCCGGAACGCCATTCGTCCTTGGCTTGCTCGATGCGCTCTTTCGATGAGGACACGAAGTTCCACCAGATGTGACGCTTGGTGCCGATGGATGCACCACCGAAAAGCATGAATCCCGCACCGTTTTGTGAGCGCACCACGATCTGGTCGCCCGGCCGGAAAACCAACAATTGGTCTTCGCCAAATGTGTCGCCGGAGATTTCCACCGTGCCGTCGGTAATGTAGATGGCGCGCTCTTCGGCTTCGGCAGTCAGCTCGACCTCGCCACCTTTTGGCAGTTGAACGTCCACATAGAGTGTATCGGTATATTGGGTCACCGGCGAACTGGTGCCGTGGAACGAGCCGATGAGCACGCGCGCTTGGGCTTTTGGATCATCGATGATGCCCATTTGCGCCGATGGCGTGTTCTCGAATGTCGGTGCGATCTCTTCGTGCCCGTCCGGCAGGGCAAGCCATGTCTGCAGGCCGGAGATCTTGCGCGTGGTTTGACGCAGTTCTTCCGGCGAGCGCTCGGAATGCACAATGCCCTTGCCCGCCGTCATCAGATTGATGTCACCGGATTCGATGACCATTTCGGTTCCAAGCGAGTCGCGGTGCCGGATCGTGCCGTCAAACAGGTATGTCACCGTGGACAGTCCGATATGCGGATGCGGGCGCACGTCCATCGCCTCGCCGGGCTTGAACGTTGCCGGTCCCATGCGGTCAAAGAAAATGAATGGCCCGACAAGCTTGCGTTGGCGTGATGGCAGCGCGCGGCGCACTTGGAATTCGCCAAGGTCTTTGGCGTTTGGGATGATCAACTGTTCAATCGCATCGCAGGCAAACGCGTCGCCCGGTTCAGGATCGGTGCCGGGAAAAAAGCTCATGATTGGCTCCTCGGTGTCTGTGTTACCGAATGAGATAGATCGCGTGTCCGCATCTGCCTAGGTGAACAATCTTCGACGCAGTGTTCACTGCGCAGTGTAGGCCAATTCCGGCGTCGCGCGGCGGCACGCACCGCACGCATTCCAACCGGGCGCAATCAGCGGCACGCCATCAATGACAGCAAAGAGATCACGCGCCGCATTGAGCCTCGCGCGGGCCAACTCCGTCTCGCTGGGCGCAAGTACGATCAGTGTTTTGGCAGGGAACTGTCCCGCGGTGAGCCAAGCTTGGATTGGGTTTTCTTGAGCTGATTGCACGTGCGCGATTGCAGGCGCTTGGCTGGAAAGCCCATTGGCGATGGCAAACTCCCGCACAGCATAAAGCTTCGCAGGCTGAGACGCGGCTTCCGGCGAAACCAAGAGGGTATCAAATTGC
>JBCBHR010000303.1:0-3125 GCA_038525365.1 Pseudomonadota bacterium
CCTTGGCATTTCTCCTCGATGCGCGCTTCATCGCACTGCATATCGAGGGCGATGAGAAACGACGCGTCTACGAGCAGAAATGCCAAGGTCATGGTCAGGCGCGGCTCGCCAGCACCCGGCGCTTCCATTGCGATGATGTCATAGTCGGTTTCAAGATCAAGCGCGCCAAGAAGGCGGTTGCCGCCCGGAAAGAACGAGGCGGTGTGCCCGTCGGTCCCCATCCCAAGGATGACAGCGTCCAGTCTTCCATCCTTCACTTTCATGAAGGGCTCGGACGCTTCGGCGCAGGCCTCAGGCGTTGCCTGATCAGTGACGTAAGGCACGAGCGACGCAGCCGCCGCACGGTTTTGAAGCAGATGGTCACGCGCCAACTTTGCGTTGGACCGATCATGATCTGCGGGGACGATGCGTTCGTCCACAAGCCTTACCTTGATGGCCGCCCAATCGATCTCGGTTTTCGACAGATGCTCGAAAAACAGTTTCGGCGTTGAACCCCCGGAGACTGCCAGATTGGCACTGCCACGCGTGGCGATGCCGCCGCCAAGAACACCTGCAACGCCTGTCGCGAGCGCCTCTGCCAAATGTTCGCGCGATGCGTATTCGTGAAACTCGAGATCAGCCATGCATCAAACGCTTTCGTGCCATGTGCGACCGTCGCGTTCGATGAGCGCAATGGACGATGACGGGCCCCAGGTGCCAGCGGTGTAGTTTTGCACGCGCATGCCCGTGTCTTCCCATGCGCTCAGGATCGGATCGACCCATTGCCACGCGGCTTCCACCTCGTCGCGGCGCATGAATAGCGTTTGGTTTCCACGGATGACGTCCATGATCAGGCGCTCATAGGCGTCGGGATTGCGGACATTGAATTCTTCCGCAAAGCTCATGTCGAGCGGCACATGGCGCAAGCGCATCCCGCCGGGACCGGGATCCTTGATCATGATCCATTGCTTCACGCCTTCGTCCGGTTGAAGCCGAATGACGAGATTGTTGGACTGGACGCGACCGGCACCGGTGTCGAAAATGGAATGCGGTACGGGTTTGAAGGCAACTACGATTTCTGACACGCGGCTCGTCATGCGTTTGCCGGTGCGCAGATAAAACGGCACGCCTGCCCAGCGCCAGCTGCCGATTTCGGCCTTCAGCGCGACGAACGTTTCAGTGTTGGACTGGCCACCTTCGAGTTCTTCCAGATACCCTTTGACCGGTCCGCCGCCGGATGCGCCCGCCTTATACTGGCCGCGCACGGTGAGCTTTTCGACGTTGGACGGCGTGATCGGCTGGAGCGCGCGCAGGACTTTTAGCTTTTCATCGCGCACCGCATTTGCATCCATCGACGATGGCGGTTCCATGGCGACGAGACATAAAAGCTGCATCAGGTGGTTCTGCACCATATCGCGCAGCGCACCCGCTTTGTCATAATAACCCGCGCGGCCTTCGAGCCCGACGGATTCCGCGACCGTGATCTGCACGTGGTCAATGTGAGCAGAGTTCCAAAGCGGCTCGTAAAGCGCGTTGGCGAAGCGCAACGCCATCAGGTTCTGAACCGTCTCCTTGCCCAGATAATGGTCGATGCGGAAAATCTGATATTCGTCGAACACCTGACCCAGCGTGTCGTTGAGCGCCTTTGCCGATGCAAGATCGCGGCCAATCGGCTTTTCCACGATGATGCGCGTGTCCGGCGTTATGATCCCATGACTGCGCAGCTTCGTGGCGATTTCGCCAAATAGGGACGGGCCAACAGCTAAGTAACAGGCGCGGTTGCGGTCGTCCTTGCCTTCAACCGCTTTCGCCAAATCCGGCCAGCCCTTGTCCGATTTCGCATCGACGGAAACGTAGGACAGGCGCTTGAGGAAGGCAGCGACCTGCTCGGCGTCGAGATCGCCTTTGATGTGCTGCTTCAAAGCTTCATGGGCGAAGTTGCGATATGCCTCATCGCTCATCGCAGACCGCGATGCGGCGATGATGCTGGTGGGCTCTGACAATTGGCCATCGATCTGGCGATGATAAAGCGCGGGCAACAGCTTGCGCTCGGCAAGGTCGCCGGTGCCGCCGAAGATGATCAGATCAAACGGGTCAACGGGGATGATTTGTGCGGACATGGACGCGCGTCTCAGCGTGGCTTTGGGGATCGCCCTCGCTATAATCTAATCGATTTAATTGCGCCAGTGAAAACTGTATGACGGTGCGACAGCGCTTGCACGACATTGTTTTTGCACCGATGCTCGACATCGATTTGGACACTTATGTTGGGAGGACATCATGTTGGACAAAGCGAAATCCGCACTGAGCCGAACTGTCGCGGAAGGTCGTCACGCGCAAAACGTGATCCATGGCGCAGCAACGGGTGCGTTGACCGGCGAAACGCTGGATGTCGTCTGCCCATCTGATGGCGCGGTCTTTGCGACCATTGCGCGTTCGCGGGCAGCCGATATTGATGCCGCCGTCATCTCGGCGCGCAGAGCCTTTGAAGATGGCCCTTGGGCGCGCATGACTGCCACCGATCGCGGGCGATTATTGACGCGGTTCGGGCATCTCATCGAAAGCCATGGCGATGAACTGGCCGCAACCGAGAGCCGCGAGACGGGCAAGCCTGTGCGTCAGGGCGTGGCCGATGTGCAATCTACGTTGCGCTACTTTGAGTATTACGGCGGCGCGGCAGACAAGGTGCATGGCGAGCAGATCCCGTTCTTGGCGACCCACACCGCGTTCACAACCCGCGAACCCCATGGCGTGGTGGCTGGCATCATGCCGTGGAATTACCCGATGCAGATCTTTTCGCGCGTGGCGGGTGCGGCGCTGGCCATGGGCAACACCCTCGTCATCAAACCGGCAGAAGACGCCTCGCTGACTGCGGTGCGCCTTGCCGAACTTGCGCTCGAAGCCGGATTTCCAGCCGGTGTTTTGAACGTCGTGACGGGGCTTGGCGCAGAAGCTGGCGCCCCTTTGTCGGCCCGTCGCGATGTGGATTATGTGACGTTCACCGGCTCGCCTCCAACCGGCGCGGCGATCCAATCGGCAGCCGCGCAGAACAATCGCGGCGTGACAATGGAGCTTGGGGGCAAGTCAGCGCAGATCGTTTTTGCCGACGCCGACATCGAAGCGGCGCTGCCGGTGTTGGTCAACGC
>JBCBHR010000304.1:0-3124 GCA_038525365.1 Pseudomonadota bacterium
TCACCGGCGTCAATGGCGGCCTGTGCCTGCGTGAGGCCGTCTTCGATCATCGCCGCTGTCGGGTCAGCGCCGGAATTGGCCATGCCTGCAATTTTGTCGATGAACGCCGCCACTTGGGTTTCCGGCAAAGCACCCATGAAACCGTCAACCGGCTGGCCGTTGACAAACGCCAGAACCGCCGGGATCGACTGCACGCCCATTTGGCCTGCAATCGCCGGATGTTCATCGATGTTCATTTTGACCAGCTTGACCGTGCCGCCCGCCTTTTGGACGGCAGCTTCAAGGATTGGTGTCAGTTGCTTGCAAGGGCCGCACCATGGTGCCCAGAAATCGATGAGGACCGGCTGGTTTCGGCTTTCTTCGATCACGTCAGCCGAAAAATTGACCGTCGTCGTGTCCTTGATGAGCGGGCCGCCAGCCGAAGCTCCAGGCGCTCCGGCAGTTTTCGCGCCTTGCGCTGGCGCGGGAGGCGTGGGCGCAGCCTGTGCCGCGTCAAAGGCGACCGACTGGTTTCCATAGCCGCCAGCCTGACCGCCAAAAGGATTGTCGTTTGAATTGCTCATGGGTTTCCCGTCGTCATTGTCAGCTATGTCGCGTCGTTCTGCGCGAGTTTCAAGACAGTGTAGTCGTGCCCGGTCGCTTCCACAAAGCGCTGCATATCGGCGACCGCGATTGAGGTTGTCGCATCATTGCGCAAGGGGTGGCAGTTAATAGTGTCATGCGCCATCAGGTCGGCATCAAAGATCAGCGTCACAGCCTTGGCGGCGTCGTTGATGATGCCAAATGCGGTGACCGCGCCGGGGATCACGCCGAGCAACTCCAGCAAAGCATCGGGCTTGCCAAAGGACACCCGACCGGACGCACCGATGAGCGTGTGGACTTTTTTCAGATCGATGCTTGAATCCTCACCGACGGTCAAAAGGAAGTATCGACCCTTCTTGTCCTTGAGGAACAAGTTCTTGGTGTGGCCGCCGGTGATGCCTTCGCGCAGCGCCTGACTTTCGTCGACGGTAAAGACCGGCGCGTGCTCGTGATTGGTGAATTGGATGCCCAGAGAGGCAAGAAATTCAAACAGATCGTCACTGGTTTTGGCCATGATTTGCTCCCGCAAATTGGATTGCCGATCACCTTTCCAAAGGCAAGGCCGGGAGCGGAATTTGGGTCTTGCAATTGAAAAAGTGTTGGAGCATATAGCGCGAACTTCGTCAGAAGCGCCGAGCGGGCGTAGCTCAGGGGTAGAGCACAACCTTGCCAAGGTTGGGGTCGGGCGTTCGAATCGCCTCGCCCGCTCCATTTTTCAAAACCGGCCATTGGCCGGTTTTTTCGTTTAATGATCAATGGAAGTTCCGCCCCTTGGGCAAGACATTGCGCGCAAGATTGGCGGCGCGCGCGGCGGCATAGTCTTCTTTCAAATCCGGCATTTCGGCCAGCAGTCGTGCCATCCTTGATTGGGGTTTGAGTTTTTGACGGCTGTCAATGACGGGACTGCGCACCTCGTCGGCGCGATCAAGCCCGTCGGTGCCGAAATCGGGTTTGCCGATATCCTCCATCCATGGGGTCAGGTCTTCGATCTTTTCGGCAACCACGTGAATGACGCCGCTTTCCGACTGCACACGGCCCGTAACCGCGATCAGGCGTGCACCGAGCACAAGCGGACGAAAGCGCTCAAACACCTTTGGCCAGATGATGATATTGGCAACACCGGTCTCATCTTCCAGGGTCGCAAAAATCACACCCTTGGCAGAGCCTGGACGCTGGCGCACCAGCACCAGTCCTGCCACTGTCAGCCGACGGTTGTTTTTGACGGCATCAAGGCTCTCATGGCTGACAAAGCCACGCTGCTGCAACCGCTTACGCAGAAAAGAAAGCGGATGGGCTTTCAGCGACAGTCCCAGATACCGGTAGTCATGCACGACATGCTCACCGGGCAACATCGTTGGCAGGTCAGCCTCCGGTTCGCCCGCGATTTCGACACCGACATGGTCGGAGCCAGGCACTTGTTGGGTGCCTGCGATGTCAAACAGCGGCAGGCGTTCGTCCGCATTGCCCGGATCAAGCGCACGAACAGCCCACAGCGCCGACCGGCGATCCAGCCCCAGCGATCTGAAGGCATCGGCATCGGCGAGCCGTTCGATCTGGGCACGCGGCAGACCGGTGCGCAACCAGACATCACGCACGCTGTCATACCCATCGCCACGGCAGGCAACGAGCGTCTTCAAAAGCTCTTCAGACAGGCCCTTGATCTGGCGAAACCCGAGGCGCACCGCACAGCGCGTCTCGATCACATCACGCATGGAGTTATGGCGCCTCGATAGCCGGGTAACAAAATCTCCATCATCGTCACCAGCGGGCTCCAATGTGCAATCCCAGTGCGATGCATTGACGTCAACGGCACGCACCTCAACACCATGCTCACGCGCGTCACGCACCAATTGCGACGGCGCATAAAAGCCCATCGGCTGAGAGTTCAGGATCGCAGCACAAAAGACATCCGGATAGAACGCCTTCAACCAGCATGACGCGTAGACCAAGAGGGCAAATGAGGCGGCATGGCTTTCGGGAAAGCCATATTCGCCAAAGCCCTCAATCTGGCGAAAGCAGCGTTCGGCGAAGTCGGCTTCATAGCCGTTTGCGACCATGCCGTCGATCATCTTGCGTTGGAATGTGTGGATCGTACCGACACGCCGAAACGTTGCCATGGCGCGGCGCAGCTTGTCAGCCTCGCCGGGTGTGAAATTGGCCGCAACGATTGCGATCTTCATGGCCTGCTCCTGAAAGAGTGGCACGCCCATGGTTTTGCCCAGCACGGCTTCAAGCTCTTTAGACGGGTAAGTAACGGCTTCCTTGCCCTGGCGTCGACGCAGATAGGGGTGGACCATGTCACCCTGGATGGGACCCGGGCGAACGATCGCCACTTCGATGACGAGATCGTAAAACTCCCGCGGTCGCAGGCGTGGCAGCATGGTCATCTGCGCCCGGCTTTCGATCTGGAAAACGCCCAGCGTGTCGGCGCGGGAAATCATGGCGTAAACGCGCTCATCTTCATCGGCGATGGAATCCAGCGTATGGGCAAAACCGTAATGCTGGTGGAGCAGATCGAAGGCCTTGCGCAGGCAGGACAACA
>JBCBHR010000305.1:0-3110 GCA_038525365.1 Pseudomonadota bacterium
GGCACTCGAAATAGGCCATTTCAGGCGCGTAACCTGCTTCGACCAGCGTCTCAAATCCGGCGCGGATGAGTTCCACCAAGCCACCACACAGAACAGCCTGTTCACCAAACAGGTCGGTCTCGCACTCTTCCTTAAAGTTGGTTTCGATGATGCCAGAACGACCACCGCCAACGCCACAGGCATATGACAGCGCAAGATCATGCGCATTGCCGGATGCATCGTGGTGGATCGCGATCAGGCAGGGCACGCCACCGCCTTTCATGTATTCGCCGCGCACAGTGTGCCCCGGGCCTTTCGGCGCGATCATCACGACATCAACGGTGTCTTTGGGCTCGATAAGGCCAAAGTGAACGTTCAAGCCATGCGCAAACGCAATCGCTGCGCCGTCGCGAATATTGCCAGCGACATGTTCTTTATATATGTCGGCCTGCAGTTCATCAGGCGTCGCCATCATCATCAGATCGGCCCACGCCGCACCTTCGGCAACACTCATGACTGTGAAGCCATCAGCCTCTGCCTTCAGCGCAGTCGTGGAGCCTTCGCGAAGCGCGATGCGCACGTTTTCAGCGCCTGAGTCCTTCAGGTTCATCGCATGGGCGCGGCCTTGGCTGCCGTAGCCGATGATGAGGACTTTTTTGCCCTTGATGAGGTTCAGGTCCGCGTCGCGGTCGTAATACACACGCATGGTTTTTTGATCCTTCCCGTCGTGTTGCTTGTTCTTGATTACAGTGTTGCGAATTCGGCCCCGTAGAGCCGGTAGAATTGATCGACCGCCCGGGTCACTTTCGCGCCCTGGTTTTTCGGCAATCCAATTGTGGCAAGCTTCTCACCAAGCAGCATGCGCACATGCATGTCACCGATCAGGAGGCCATAAAGCGTCTCGAAGGCGACTTCGGGATCGTCGAAACGCAAATGCCCCGCGCGGCGTGCGGCTTCGAGCAAAGCTTTTGCGCGCGCGCGAATTGCAGAACGCCCGCGCCCAATCAGCAAGTCGCCCAAAGGCGCGCCGTCAGCGTTGGCTTGACCAATCGCGAGCCGGTTCAACGCAATGGATGTGGAGCCAGACAGGACACTCAAAAGGTCGTTGCCAAATGTCTCGAAATCCGCGCGGAAATCTTCGGCGCTGCGGTTCGCGCTCGCCGCCACTGCAGGCACGCGCACTTTGGACGCCTGATAGGCGATCATCGCGGAGAGCACGCCTTCGCGGTCGCCAAACCACTTATAAAGGCTCTCCTTTGAGCAATTTGCAGCCCGCGCCAAACCCGCTGTTGTGATCGCCTTTTCGCCCCCGGCCACCAACAGCGCGAGCCCGGCTTCCAAAACCTGAGATTGCCGCTCGGTGAACTCGGCTTCGTTCATCTTGTTTTGATAATTCATCTCGCCCCCGGCCTTCCAAGGGCATGTACCGTACCGTACGGTTCGGGGTCAAGCTCTTCTATCCTGTTGGTCGACGCCAAACCGAAACATGTGATGTGCTTTCGCCATTAAACGGTGTCTTCGCCCAATCTTCCCAGCGGCTTTCCAGTTCCAAACCAGCTAGACGAGCCATAAGATCAAGCTCGCTTGGCCAAACGTACCGCATTGGAAACGACTTCTTGTGCGGCCCATGCGCACGAAACCAAATATGATGCGATGTGAACTGCTGGCTCACGAAATCGAACTCGTCGGTTCCCCAATGCGTATCTGAACGGTCAAAGGCGAGTGCGGTATCACCAGGCGAAATACGACGCAGAGGTGGCACGGCCACCTCCACAACGAACCGACCTCCGTCACTGAGGTGACGGGCCGCATTTGCAAAACATGCGACCTGTTCGTCTTGCGTCGTCAGATTGTTGATCGTGTTGAACACAAGAAAAACCAGCGAGAACTGACCGTCAACGCGGTCAGACGCCATGTCGCCAACAACAACATCGATTGCATCGCCGCCACTTTTCTCACGCAGTTTCGCAATCATTGCCCGCGAAAGTTCAATGCCTTTCACGGTGATGCCCTGCGCTGCCAAGGGCAAAGCGATACGGCCGGTGCCAATCGCGAACTCCAGCGCTGCACCGCCGCCCGCAAGCTCAGCCAAAACCGCTACGGCGGCATCAACGCGCCGACAATCATTGCCACCATGCTCATCATCATAGGTGGATGCGATGTCTGCGCCAAAATGGCCGTCGCTCTGGTTTTCGTCCATCACACTGTTCAACGTTCAATCCAAAGCCGCCAAAAATCGCTTCACAGCCGCTGCATAGCCAAACTCAAGCGCTTCTGCGGTCAGGCCGTGACCAATGGAGACCTCAGCGAGATTTGGCAGCGTTTCTGCCAGCGGCTTGAGGTTTTCCACTGTCAGATCATGGCCGGCATTGATGCCCAATCCAGCGGCGTTGGCAAACGCGGCCGTTGACGAAAGCATGTTCAATTGATGCGCCGCTTCCTTCGCATCGTTATGCGTCGCGCCATAAGGTCCGGTATAGAGCTCAATGCGGTCAGTCCCGGTTTCGCGGGCGCGCGCGATCATTGCCTCATCCGCATCCGGATCGCAAAACAGCGAGACGCGAAAGCCGTTTGATTTCAATCGCTGAACGCGGTCGCGCAGATAATTGCCTTTGCCGACAAAGTCCCAGCCATGATCCGATGTGGCTTGAGACGGATCATCAGGCACCAGCGTCACTTGCTCGGGTTCGTTGGCCTCAACGAGATCGAGGAAATCGTCACTCGGGTAGCCCTCAATGTTGAACTCGGCATCCGGAAACTCATCGTCAATCAGCGCACGCAAGTCCGGTAAATCGGAAAACCGGACATGGCGCTGGTCTGGGCGCGGATGAACCGTAAGCCCATGTGCACCCGCCTCCAATGCGATGCGACCCATGCGGACCACGCTTGGCCAAGGCAGGTCACGGCGATTGCGCAGCAGCGCGACAGCATTGAGGTTGACGGAGAGTTTAGCTGGCATTTTTTGCTCCATTCCGGCTGCCGCTATAGCGCCGCCGCGTGCCGGTCACCACATGTAAACAGGGGGAGACAGGAGCAAAAGATGATATCAATTGACACACTCGCAGACGGCCAAGTGGCGCTCCACGTGGCGGGAAGGCTTGAGCGCGATGACATCACGAAGGCCATCGCAG
>JBCBHR010000306.1:0-3105 GCA_038525365.1 Pseudomonadota bacterium
TACAAGTTTTCATCTCGCATCTGCGAAGTGTCGGCTTTTTGACACGATGAAACTGGGCGTTTTTGGCCTTTTCCGTGCATTTTTAGGCACGCTTCGCTACGCCGACAGCCAAGCAAGGCTGATTTGGGCCACGATCCCGGTGGTGCACCGCAAAACCCAGTCGACGCTTTTACAAACGTTTACACGCGCCAAGCATGACAGTCATGCATCGGCACAATGTTAGGAGAGGTTGATGACCTACAACACTGAAATCGCAAATGCGAAGGAACTGATTTCCGCCAATGGTCCCACATGGAACGCGATTGATCCGGAATATGTGGCGCGTATGCGCCTGCAGAACCGCTTCCAGACTGGCTTGGACATCGCCAAGTACACCGCAAAAATCATGCGCGAAGATATGGCCGCCTATGACGCCGATCCGGCCAACTACACACAGTCGCTCGGTTGCTGGCACGGCTTTATTGGCCAGCAGAAGATGATCTCCATCAAGAAGCATTTCGGCTCCACCAAGCGCCGCTACCTCTACCTGTCGGGTTGGATGGTTGCTGCCCTGCGCTCTGAGTTTGGCCCGTTGCCCGATCAGTCCATGCACGAAAAGACATCCGTGCCCGCGCTCATCGAAGAGCTCTACACATTCCTGCGCCAAGCTGATGCCCGCGAGTTGGGCGGCCTGTTCCGCGATCTTGACGCGGCGCGTGAAGCCGGTGATGAGGTGACGGCAGCGTCAGTTCAAAAGCAGATTGATGGCTATAAGACACATGTCGTCCCCGTCATCGCCGACATCGACGCTGGTTTTGGCAATGCGGAAGCCACATACCTTCTCGCCAAGAAGATGATCGAAGCGGGTGCATGTGCGCTGCAGATCGAAAACCAGGTGTCTGACGAAAAGCAGTGCGGCCACCAGGACGGCAAAGTCACCGTCCCCCATGAAGACTTCCTCGCGAAGGTCCGCGCGTGCCGCTACGCCTTCCTTGAGATGGGTGTCGATGACGGCATCATCGTAACCCGAACCGACTCGCTGGGCGCCGGCCTTACCAAACAAATCGCCGTTTCCCACGAGCCGGGCGACCTTGGCGACCAGTATAACGCCTTCCTCGATTGCGAAGAGGTCTCCGCCGATGATCTGAAATCATCTGACGTCGTCATCAAGCGTGATGGAAAGCTTTTGCGTCCGAAGCGTCTTCCGTCCAACCTCTACCAGTTCAAGCCGGGCACAGGCGAAGACCGTTGCGTACTCGACGGCATCACATCGTTGCAAAACGGTGCGGACCTGCTTTGGATCGAGACAGAAAAGCCGCATGTCGGCCAAATCGGTGGCATGGTGAACCGCATTCGCGAAGTCATGCCGAACGCCAAGCTGGTCTACAACAATTCGCCGTCGTTCAACTGGACGCTCAAGTTCCGCCAGCAGGTTCTTGAAGAGTGGAAAGCGGCGGGCAAGGACGTCTCTGCGTATGACGAAGCCAAACTTATGAGCTCTGACTTCGACGATACGGATCTGGCTGTTGAAGCAGACGAGAAAATCCGCACTTTCCAGGCCGATGGTGCCCGCGAAGCTGGCATTTTCCACCACCTCATCACGCTGCCAACGTACCACACGGCGGCTCTGTCGACCGACAACCTTGCCAAGCGCTACTTCGGCGAAGAGGGCATGCTCGGTTACGTTAAGAACGTTCAGCGCGAGGAAATCCGCCAAGGCATCGCCTGCGTCAAACACCAGAACATGGCCGGTTCCGACATGGGCGACGACCACAAAGAATACTTCGCGGGTGAAGCAGCCCTTCTTGCGGGCGGTAAAGACAACACGATGAACCAGTTCGAAGCGGCTGAGTAATCGGCAAGCACCGAGCGAACGCTCGGTTCCAACCCATCGAAGGCCCCGCACTGGAAAGAAGTGCGGGGCTTTCTTCTTTCTGCCTCAGATCAAGCGCGGCCTTGGTGCAGGTTCTCTGCCAGGAAATCCCAGACACGCCGAATTCTCGGCGTCTTGTGCAGCGCTTCGTGCGCGGCGAGCCACATCGGCAAAGGGGGCAAATGCACATCGACCGTTAGCCGTTCCACCGCTGGCTCGGCATCACCGATGACCGTCTGCATCGCGCCCACACCACAGCCCGCGCAAACCAAGCGCCAAAACGCTGCCTGATCGTCGCAACGCACGCCGAAGAAGTGTTTGTCGATGTCGAGCCCGATTGAGCGCATGTGGCGGATGATCATGTCCGATGTATCGAAGCCAACGAACGGGAACGCTACGACCTCATCCAATGTTTTCGGTTGGCCATAACGGGCAAGAAGACCGTGTGACGCGTAAAGGGCGAGCCGTTGATCGGCCATTTTGCGGGTGACGATGTCGAGTTGTGTGGGTTGATACATGCGCACTGCGATGTCCGCCTCGCGAAAGATCAGGTTTTCCGACGAGTCCGATGGCACCAGTTCGATCTCGATATCCGGTTCTGCTTCACGAAGCTGCGCGATAATCGGCGGCAGAATGAAATGTGTGACGACCACACTCGCCGTGATGCGCACTGTGCCCGACAATTGGACGTCACGGCCCGCTGCAAGTGTCTCAATTCGCGCCGATGCGATGGCCATTTCGCGCGCCGGTTCGAGCAATGCGCGCCCGGCTTCTGTGAGTTCAAGCCCGCCGCTGGTTCGGGTGAAAAGCGTTGTGCCGAGTTTTGTTTCCGCTGCTTTGATGTGACGGCCGAGTGTCGGCTGGCTTTGCCGCAAATTGCGTGCCGCGCCCGAAAGCGAGCCCGCCTCGGCGACTGCGAGGAATGCGCGAATGTGTGACCAATCAAGCTGTGAGCCATGCGATGACATTCATTATTGAATAGCACATGGTCGGATTTTGGCAATTTCATTTCATAAACGGCTGGCTCATCTCTTGGCCACACACAAGCTATGGAGATGAAAATGGCCGGACAGGTTTTGATATTGGGTGCATCGGGCAAAGTTGGGCGGTATGCCGGTCGCGCGTTTGAAGCCGCCGGATGGACGGTACGTCGGTTCAACCGACAGACGGACACGCTGGTTGAGGCGGCCCATGGCTGTGACGTCATCGTCAACGGCTTCAATCCGCAAAACTACCATGATTGGGAAAACGCG
>JBCBHR010000307.1:0-3102 GCA_038525365.1 Pseudomonadota bacterium
CGCCGCGCACAACCAGGTGATGGGTCTTGGCACCACGCGCAGAATAACGGCTGAGAAGATGGGAACGAGGATGACATAGATCGCGGTGAGAAAGCCGGAATTGGTAACCGTGGTGGTCACAAGTCCGATCTGCTGGGTGACGAGCGCACCAAAGAGGAAAGTCCCGATCAGGATGGCGATCGGGAGCGGGGTCCTGGTCGCTGCGTCATGGCTTGAAACGCGCCGCGCCTCCCAAATTGCAAAGGGCAGCAGTGCAAGGGCAGCCATCGCAAAACGCACGCCTGTGAAGATCACCGGTTCAATGGCGTCCATGGCCGTAGATTGCGCTATGAACCCCATACCCCAGATCGCACCGGCGGCAAGCAGCAGACAATTTGCGGTTGTGCGAGACGGCTTCCGCACGCTTACTTTGCGTAACATATTGATTACTCTACGATAATTCGCGATTTATCCGCTCGGCTTAACCGCGACTTAAAAGCTGCTTGTTATTCCGACCTGCTGGAAGGGCTGGTGACTTTGCGACAGACGCTTAAGTTTTTGGTGGCGGGATTTCTGACAGTCGTCATATTGGCGCTGGCGCATTTGGGCAATTGGCAAACGGCATACTCGTCGCGCATGTCGTCTTTGTCAGCAGCAGCGGATGCGACCGTCCAACTCGTTGACAGTTCAATTTCCGAAGCACTGTCTACAATCGACCTTATTCGAGCGCGTGGACAATCCACCTGCTTTCCACTCGCACGCCGTGCTCTCGATGAGGCGGTGTTTCGCTCAACGCTGCTCAAGGATGTTTTGACATCAAGCAGGGGAGCGACCTGTTCGGCTTCCGGTTACTCGACAGTGCTGATGGGGACTTTTCTGACATCGCGCAGCGGTGTGTCGCGAGACGGCAGCGACGTGGCGCTTCATGTGGTGTCCACGGATGGGTTTCGCGGCATTGCCGTTGAGCGCCTCGTGCCACCGAGCGAGGATGTGGTCTTGGCGTTGTTGAACACCAGCAAACACGCGACCGTTGGCTTCAACACGCAAATGGACAGCCGCATTGCGGTCGCTATCCAGACAGATGACGGGCGCTTCATAGCCGAAACGCCGGGGTTTCAAACGGCTTCTAATGCTGCCGACATGATGTCGGTGACGACGCCTTCGGCCGCCTATCCCTTTCGCGTTGTGGTGCGTCTGCCGCGCGCTATGCTTTCGCAACCGATTGGCGGCTATCCGACTTGGCTCATCGCGCTGGTCGCCATTCTCGCATTGGCCGCATCATGGCTTTTGACGACGCGGATATTCCTGCCCGATCGCCCGGCTGATCTAATCCGCGCGGCGATCGAGAGCGGTGAGATACGGCCCTATTTCCAGCCGATCTTTGACATGCACTCCGGCAACATTGACAGTTTTGAGGTGTTGTCGCGCTGGGTGAAGCCGGACGGACAGATCATTGGGCCATCGGAGTTCATTGCCGAAGTGGAGCGATTTAGTCTGTCGCAAGTGCTTTTGCGGTCGTTGGTGAGGGAGACCGGCGAGCGCATGGGCCGTCTGCTCAAGCACAATCCCGGCTTACGCTTTGCGTTCAACATCGCGCCCGATGCGTTCATTGACGAAGTGTTCGTGAACAATCTGATCGACGCGATCAGTGCCGGTGGCCTGCACGGGCGCAATATCACCGTGGAAGTCACCGAGCGCCAAGAGACCACCGACATGAAACGGGCACGGCAGGCCGTTCAGGAGTTGCAGCGCCATGATATTGTCGTTGCCATTGATGATGTGGGAACCGGGCACAACGGCCTGTCCATGATCACCTCACTCGTGCCGACTGCGATCAAGATCGACAAATATTTCGTTGACGGCATTCCAGACAATCAGCGCGCTTGGTCGATGTTGAATATGCTGGTGAAAACGGCAAAGAGCCTTGACATGAAGACTGTGGCTGAAGGTGTCGAAAACCACGATCAGGTGGAGGCGCTCATGCAATTGGGTGTCGATTGCGCGCAGGGGTATCATATGGCCAAGGCCCTGCCAGCCGACGCGGCGATTTCGCTTTACATCAGCCATTCCGAGCGCGTGCACGCCGTCGTTGCCGATGAAAGCGCGCGTGCTTTGCGTATGGCGCACGCCAAGCTGGCCGGGCAGACAGCGCGCGAGCAAGTTGCGGCTTGATCGCCGCATGACCAAGCTGGTCTTAAATTTTGTGACACACGCACCATATCCGTGTCAGATGAAATTGATGACGCTTGAGGCTTGATGCATGCAACCTGTTGCGGGTTTTAGACGGGCAACTCTGACCACTTTGGCAATGGCAGGGCTGTTTGCTTTCGCCGTGCCGAGCGGCGTGGATGCCAGCCAATTCAAACGCATACGCGATGTCAATGTGTCGTGCAGCAATGCGCTGCGTTGCGACCTTTACATCGTGAACGCGGGTGTTTCGCTCTACAATTTCGGAATTCGCCGGTCGGCGGCATCTGGCGCACCGGTCAGCTTCTTCCTGACAATGCGCCAGGCGCTTGTCGCGGGTTCCGATGTTGTCGTGGCCGTTGATGGCGTCGAGGTGTTTTCAGTGCCCGCAGCCGAACTGCGCTACCGGGCAGCAATTGGCGAATACACATTGCTCGATGAGGAACGCATTGAAACGTTTCTCGCAGCCGCCGCAGCGGGCCGTGACTTGCGGGTGACATACCGCACCAACCGTGGCCAAACCACGGCGCAATATTCGCTGTCCGGATTTATCGCGGGCGTGATCTTCATGGACGAAGCGCAAAACCGCGTGGGCCGTGACGATGCCCTTCAAGCGCGCCTAGCACCTGCGCGCACGGGTGGCGGGTCGGCAGGCACAAGCGGCGGCGAGGGCGACGTTGTCTTTGGCGAGGTCGAGACCATCCCCGATAGTTTGCGCGGTCTGTACGGCGGCGAGACCGCGCCATGCGGCCAGTTGGAGCGCGATCGTGCTGAGTTGATCGGCGGTTTTGAGCTGCGAGCATCGCCGGGATTTGCGCTGGTGGCGCTGCCCTGCGGCGAGGGTGGTGCCTACAATCAGCCATTTTCCGTCTGGGTGAACACAGGCGACACCTATTTTCCAACCAGTTTTCAGATCAAGACGGACAATCGCCCCTC
>JBCBHR010000308.1:0-3093 GCA_038525365.1 Pseudomonadota bacterium
CCGGCCTCGTGGCGGGCACGTTCGTCACCTTCTCAGATTTCGTGATGCGGTCCCTATCCGTCATTGGCGACGAAGCTCAAGGCATGCGTGCGATGCAGTCCATAAACCGGGTGATCTACCGATCCATGTTTATGGTGCTCTTTCTTGGTCTTACACCGGTGCTGGGTGCAATCGCATATGCCTCGAGCGACCCTTGGGTTTCGGCTGGCGCGATCACCTACGGTCTCGGCGTTTTCGGCGTCACGGTCGTTGCAAATGTGCCGATGAACCAAAAGCTGGAGCGCATGGACGCGGACGTCGGGCCGGCCAAGCTCTATTGGCAGCAATATCTGGCTCAATGGACACTCTGGAACCACGTCCGCAGCGCCAACGCAGTCGCCGCCACGACGTTCCTGCTATTTGCCGCGACCCGCACCGGTGCTGGATGACCGCATCATGTAACTCTGCCGCCCGCCCGGTGATGTCCTATCTGAAGACATGACCCGGCGGGCGGCTTACCTGATTGCCAAGTCAGCGCGACGGTCACATCAGCTTCTCACGCAGAACATGCGATGCATCGCGACGCGTGGTGCATACGCGATAGACTTTGTCCGATGATGTGATGAACATCGTGGTGCCATCGACTCCGCCAAAGCACAGGTTTGCCGTGGCAGCGGGCAATTTGATCTTGCCGATCAGAGCACCCTCCGGCGAAAGGCAATGCACCCCATCCATCGCCGAGGTCCAGACAAAGCCCTCGTGATCGACGCGCAAACCATCCGGCACACCAGGCGCGACGACCGCAAACACGCGACCGTTTTTCAGCGTGGTTCCATCCACGTCGAACACGCGGATGTGGTGCGGCAGGTCATAGTTGATGCCAGGAAAGCTCGCGCCGAGGATCGCGCCAGAATCGGCGATGTAGAGCCGCTTTTCGTCGGCCGCGAACGCAAGTCCGTTTGGTTTGTCGAAGTCCTTCGCGACGGGGTGCACGGTGCCATCCGTTGCGACGCAATAGACGAAACAGCCCCCCTGTTCGCTTTGCGCCGGGTAGCCCTCCACGTCAGAGTTTATGCCGTAAGGTGGGTCGGTGAACCAAACGGTACCGTCTGAACGCACCACCACATCATTGGGTGAATTGAGCCGTCGGCCCTCATGCGCATCGGCGATCACATCCACCGCATCAAGATCGCTAGGGTCGCGCCGCCCGAGGACCCGTCGACCTCCATGTTCGCACGAGATCATGTGGCCGGTCAGGTCGGTGGTGTTCCCATTGGCAAACTCACTGTTCGGCAGAGCCAGAGATGCGCCCTGCCCTTCGCGCCAGACATGCATGCACTTGTTGGGAATGTCGTTGAAGTACAGCGCTCCATCCAGCCAGACCGGCCCTTCGGTCCATATGTGCCCATCGGACAGGATGTCTGGTGGTGTGGCGGTGTCCATGAATTCCTCAAAGCGCGGATCGACCGTGATGTAGTGTGGTTGATCGGTGCTCATGATACCCTCCCGTGCACGGGGGTTATAGCGCGATCACCAACGCCCGCAGCCCTTATTGAAACGCCGTCTCCGAAAAGCTCCGCAGCTTCCTTGAGTGCAACTTCTCACTTGGCATCTCGGCCAGTTTTTCCATCGCCTTGATCCCTATTATCAGGTGCTGGGCGACTTGGGTTTTGTAGAATTCGGTCGCCATGCCCGGGAGTTTGAGTTCGCCGTGGAGCGGCTTGTCAGAGACACACAGGAGCGTGCCGTAAGGAACGCGGAAGCGGAAGCCGTTGGCCGCGATGGTCGCCGATTCCATGTCGAGTGCAACGGAGCGGGATTGGCTCAGGCGTTTGACGGGGCCACGCTGATCGCGCAGTTCCCAGTTGCGATTGTCGATCGTGGCAACGGTCCCTGTCCGCATGATCTTTTTTAGCTCATAGCCTGCAAGGCCCGTGACTTCTGCCACGGCCTGTTCCAGCGCGACTTGCACTTCCGCAAGCGGCGGAACGGGCACAGAAAGCGGTAGATCGTCATCGAGCACGCTGTCTTCACGCACATAGGCATGGGCCAGCACATAGTCGCCGAGCTGCTGCGAGTTGCGCAGGCCCGCGCAGTGGCCAACCATGAGCCAAGCATGTGGACGCAGCACAGCGATGTGGTCGGTTATCGTTTTGGCATTCGACGGGCCGACGCCAATGTTGACCATGGTGATGCCTTTGCGGCCCGGGCGCTGCAGATGGTAAGCGGGCATTTGCGGCAGTCGTGGCGGCGGCGCGCCGGAGACGGGCTCGTTCCCCTCGCCCTGCCAAACCACATTGCCGGGTTCAACGAAGGCATCATAGTCGGATGCCTCGTCAGCCACCGCCTCGCGGGCAAACCGGCAGAATTCGTCGATGTAAAACTGGTAGTTGGTAAACAGCACAAAATTCTGGAAGTGCGCTGGGCTCGTCGCCGTGTAATGCGCCAGCCGTTGCAACGAATAATCAATGCGCTGGGCGGTAAAGGGGGCTAGTGGTGCAGGCACGCCGTCTGCGGGTTCCCAGTCACCATTGGCGATGTCATCATTGGTGACTGTCAGGTCCGGCACATCAAAAATATCGCGCAGAGAGATCTGCATCGCGTCGGCCTTTGCGCCATCGACATGTGTGCCTTCGGCGAAGCCGAAGTGTAGCGGGATGGGCGTGCCGCTTTCGGACACTTCGACGGCGGCGTCGTGGTTCTTCAAGAGCAAGCCGATCTGCGCTGTGAGATAATGCTCATAGAGGTCAGGGCGCGTGATGGTCGTTGCGTAGTTTCCGGGCTGGGGCAGATGGCCATAGGCAAGCCGCGAGTCCACGCTGGAGAAAACGGATGTCTTGATGCCGACCTGTGGATAAAACGCGCGCACGCGCTTGTCGGGCACATTGCCGTTCATCAAGGCGGAGAACTTGTCTCTGAGGAAATTGGTGTTGCGCTCATAGAGCGTCTGCAGCGCGGCCACGGCCTCTGCGGGGTCGGTATAATAGTGCGGACGTGATGCCGCTGGAGTGTCGTAGTCCACCAGATGCATGCGGCGGTCTGCGGGAATCGTGTCGTGTGTTTTTGTATCCATGCATGACTATAGACCAAACAACGTCACGAGAAAAAGACGCT
>JBCBHR010000309.1:0-3091 GCA_038525365.1 Pseudomonadota bacterium
GGCTCTCCACGAGGTACAGGAAGTGGTTGCGTGGATCGACCACGATTGTGCCCGGATTATAGCCGGTGAAACGAACCGTTTGCGGCATGTATTTGCGCGCCACCTGGAAGTTTTTGTACTTGGCGGTGTGGTGCGCAAGCGCGGGCGTGGTGGCGGCAGCGGCTGCTGCAACGCCCATGCCTGTGATGAGTGAGCGACGTGAAATCATGATGGTCTCCGAAGTCTCGTCATGTGTTTTGTGGTGAAGGAAAAGATGAAAATCTCAGGATCACGCGCTGATTGGCGGGCGAAGGATCGGCCACGCCAGAAACCCAGTACGTTGCATCGCGTCGGGTGGCATTCGAAATTTGGTGATTGCGTCACGCACAGATTGCGTTTCGGTTGGGGCCGTCGACTTGTCATGCTCAAGCGTCGGCGACGGCGGTTGCAGCGCAGCGTCCGCGGACTGCACAAAGCATTGCAGGTCTTGATGCGGTGCCGCGTTGCCGGATTGCGTCTCAACGATGCGCGTAGCGTCTGTCGCCAATTTCGCAATCAGCTTGTCGCACACAACAGTCGCGCTGGCCGATGTTGCACCAGCCAACATAAAGAAAGCGATAAATATCCCCGTCAATCGCAGCATGCCGGAACGCTAACCGAGGCTTTGCTAACGGTCTATGAGCACGTCATCACACGCCTGTTACCACGCGTATCATTTCGGCATTGTGTTGCCGAAACGCCAATGGTCAGGCGGCGATGCTCGATTTGGCCGCGAGGTATTCTCGCTCAAGCCGATCCACGAGTTCTGCCGTGGGCGTCACCGCTTTGACAGCGCCAATGCCCTGACCGCAGCCCCAAATATCTTTCCATGCCTTCGAACCGGGTTCAGCGGCCTTGTCGAAATCCATCTTGGTCGGATCGGCTTCCGGCAGATCATCGGGGTCCATGCCTGCCTTGGCGATAGAGGGCTTGAGGTAGTTGCCGTGAATGCCGGTGAAGTAATTGGAATAGACGATGTCCTTGGCCTGGCTGTCGACGATCATCTGCTTGTAGTCATCGACCGCGCGCGCTTCGTCCGTCGCGATGAACGGCGAGCCGATATAGGCCATGTCAGCACCCATGGCCTGCGCGGCAAGAACCGCACCGCCCGTGGAGATCGAGCCGCTGAGCAGGAGCGGGCCGTCGAACCACTCGCGGATCTCCGCAATGAGCGCAAAGGGCGACAGCGGACCCGCGTGACCGCCCGCACCGGCGGCGACCGCGATCAGGCCGTCGGCACCTTTTCTGATGGCCGAGTTGGCGTGCCGGTTGTTGATGACGTCATGCAAAACGATCCCGCCATAGGAGTGGATCGCGTCGTTGACTTCCGGCACAGCGCCGAGAGACGAGATCACGATTGGCACCTTGTATTTCACGCACATCGTCAAATCGTGCTCGAGGCGACGGTTCGACATGTGAACGATCTGGTTCACCGCAAATGGTGCGGCCGGTTTGTCCGGATTGCTTGCGTTGTGGTCAGCGAGTCCTTCGGTGATCTGCGCCAGCCATTCATCCACCTGCGCTTCCGGTCGGGCATTCAGGGCAGGGAACGAGCCAACCACACCGGCTTTGCATTGCGCGAGCACAGACGGCGGATGCGAGATGATAAACAGCGGTGCCGCAACCACTGGAATTCGCAGATTGTCTTCCAACACACTCGGCAATGCCATGGCTCGCCTCCCAAATATTGACGTTTACGTAAACGTATATTCCCGTTCGATGCGCAATCGCAAGCGGAAACTTGGCGCGCCGTCGCAACACTCAGATGCGAATCCTTGAGCCGCGAATCGCACACACGCCACGCGTGCATCGTTCAACCTGTGGCAGATTAACCACAAGCAGCTTTCCTTCGGTAAGTCCCGATCCGGGACACCTCTGCGGAGCGCCTTTCGCCCAAGATAGCTCAATAAAAACAATGGATTGTATCGATTGCAACCACCGCACAACCAGTTCGCGAACGGAGGTTAATCCCGGAATTTAACACTTGTCTCATATTCAACCATGAATAGTATTGCGGAAAATAACACGTCTTAGGGGTATTTTGATGACTGATTTTGGGGACAGGCATTCCGCTGAAAATGAGCAGGACGCATCCAAAACCGCTGAGACGGTGAATGCCGAAGCTCAAGCGGATCGTATTGTTGAGCAGGCCTCGGTGACGCAAGGGAGCCGTACGCTTGAGCCTCGCGTGCTCCTTGATGCCGCGATGGATGCCACATTGGATGCCGTTGATGCATCCGACGTCGATCTGGCGGCGCTGCAAGCAGAGGCCGATGCGGCGTCCGCCAAGAACGCCGAACTGCTTGAAGCGATCTCGACCCTAGAGGCTGCGCAAAACGCGCCCGTCGAATACGCCTTCATCGACTTGGGCGTTGAAGACGCTGAAACGCTGGCCGCCAGTTTCAGCGATAATGTCTCTGTCCATTACATACAGGCCGACACCGATGGCGTGGAGCAGATCGCAGCCATTCTTGGCAATGCGACAAACATTGATGCCGTGCACATCCTATCGCACGGCCGCTCCGGTACGCTTGACCTTGGTTCCACGAAACTGACCGAAGCCTCCATGAACGGCAAGCATGCCGATGAAATGGCGGTCATTTCCAAAGCGCTGTCGGCAGACGCCGATATCCTGATTTACGGCTGTGATTTCGGCGCCAACGCCCGAGGTGCGTCCGCCGTTCAGGCATTGGCCGAAATGACGGGTGCGGATGTGGCCGCGTCTGAGGATTTGACAGGCGCAGCTGCGCTTGGTGGTGACTGGGACTTGGAGGTGCAGGCGGGGGAGATTGAGGCTGAGGCTTTAACGGCGAAGTCGTATGCGTTCTCCTTGGCGCCGACAAATGGTGGCGCTTGGTCAATCAACACGAATGGTGGGCCCGGGACGTCTAGCGTGACTGCGACGCAAACGGTAGAGGGTATTGTTGTCAACGCGGCGTTTACATCGCCCGGCTCCACGAGTTCAATCTACGGACTATCAAACAATACGCTCAACTCGGCGATCCCAGCTGCCTTTGACAATTCAGCAGCAGGCGGGAATTCGCTCAGCTTCGTGTACGATTGGGATATCACA
>JBCBHR010000310.1:0-3088 GCA_038525365.1 Pseudomonadota bacterium
CGCGCGGCATTGGCGAGGCGGCCGCGCGGGAACTGGCGGACGATGGCTACGCGGTCGTCTTGGCGGCACGTTCCGCCGATGACATTGAGCGGATCGCAGCCGAAATTGCCGAAAGCGGCGGGGAGGCGTTGGCGGTCGCTTGTGATGTGGCAGACTATGGCGCAGTGGCCGCGCTGGTCGCCGAAGCGGCATCCCGCTTTGGCGCACCAAACCTCGTCGTCAACAATGCAGGCGTGATCAATCCAATTGCGCGGCTTGCCGATTCGGATCCGAACGATTGGTCGACGGTCGTCGATATCAATTTGAAGGGTGTCTACAATCTGATCCGCGCAGCACTGCCCGCAATGGTCGAGGAGGCGAACGGGACAATCATCAACATTTCCTCAGGTGCCGCAAACGCGCCCCTGGAGGGCTGGAGCCATTATTGTACGACGAAGGCGGCGGTGAAAATGCTGACTGCCATGGTGCAAAAGGAGTATGGGGCGCAGGGCATACGCAGCGTCGGCCTCTCTCCGGGCACTGTCGCCACCAAGATGCAGGTGGACATCAAGGCGTCCGGCATCAATCCGGTCTCAAAGCTTGATCCCGGCGCACACATCCCGCCCGAATGGGTCGGCAAGGCGATTGTGTGGCTCGCAGGTGAAGGCGCAGATGGCTATCTCGGCGAAGATTTCTCGCTAAAAACCGCTGAAGGCCGCGCCGCAATTGGCCTGCCGTCGGTCTAAGCGCTCCGGATCGCGCGGCGGACAGCGCCGTCCAAGGCCTGCAGAAATCGCGAGCGGTCGGTTTTCGTGAATGGCGCTGGTCCGCCGATGTTTTCGCCGACGGCGCCTGCCCGCAAGTCTGCCATGATGGACCGCGTCGCCACTTGCGCGCCAATGCTATCAGCGGTGAATGCCGAACCCTTGTTGGACAGCACCTGCGCGCCGTTTTCGATACAGCGCTCCGCGAGCAGAATGTCGGCGGTGACGACGACGCAGCGCGCGTGGGCATTGTCTGCGATCCAATCGTCTGCGGCATCAAACCCATCCCCGACACGCACTGTGTGAATGTGCGGTTCGTCCGGCGTGCGGATGAAGCTGTTGGCGACGATTACCACCGGTACGCCGAGCCGTTCGCCCACGCGGTAGCACTCGTCTTTGACCGGGCAGGCATCGGCATCGACCAAAATGACGGGAGCCTTACTCATCCTTGGGGTTGTCCAGTTTTTGCGGTTTTCCCCGATTGCCTGTTCCAAATGTGTATCCGGTTTCGACGGCGCGCTCGCCGAACTTGCCGCGCAGCGCGTCGATGGCATGTTCGGCCTTTGCGCGTTTTGTGGAGCCTTCGTCAACCAGATCGAAGGGATCGGCACGGCCCGGATCGTCGAAATCGGAGACCCCGACGCCCAAGAGCCGAAACTGTGTGCCGTCAGCTTCCTTTTCAAGCATCGGCAGCGCGGTGCGGAAAATACGGTCAGCCAATTGCGTCGGATCGGGCAATGCGCGGTTTCGGGTACGGGTCTTGAAGTCCTTTGTCTTCAGTTTCAGCACCACGGTCCGACCGGCAAGTTCCTTGGCTTTCAGCCGCGCCGAGACCTTCTCACTCAGCGCCCGGAGCACCGGCACCAGCGTTTCAAGATCGCTGTGATCCTCGTTGAATGTCGTCTCGTGGCTGATGCTCTTCGCGCCAGATGATGGTTTGATGGTTCGCTCATCCATGCCACGCGAAAGGGTGTAAAGCCTCCGCCCCATCACGCCATAGCGCTTCATCAATGTGTTCTCATCCATCAGCTGCAATTGCCCGATGGTGCGGATGTTGTCGCGCTCAAGCGCTGCGGCAAAGGCCTTGCCAACGCCCCAGATCATGGTGACCGGCTTGTCGGAGAGGAACTCAAGCGCTTCGGCCTGCCCGATAACTGAAAAGCCCCGCGGCTTTTCGAAATCGGACGCGACCTTGGCGAGGAATTTGCAATAGGAGAGGCCGACTGAGACCGTTATGCCGATTTCATCTTCGACTTCTCTGGCAAACTTGGCGAGTGTCCGGGCGGGCGTATCGTGGTGGACACGTTCAGTCCCTCTCAAATCGAGGAACGCCTCGTCAATCGAGATCGGCTCAACGAGTGGCGTCAGTGCCAGCATCCGCTCGCGTACCTCGCGGCCCACGGCGGCGTATTTCTCCATGTTTGGCTTGATGACGACCGCGTCAGGGCACTTTTTGAGGGCGGTGAACATCGGCATGGCGGAGCGCACGCCATAGGTGCGGGCAATATAACAACAGGTGGAAACCACACCGCGCTGCCCGCCGCCAATGATGACGGGCTGATCGCGCACCTTTGGATTGTCGCGCTTTTCAACCGCCGCATAAAACGCGTCGCAATCAATATGGGCAATTGCCAGATCATGCAGCTCGTGGTGGCGCACGATCCGTGGGGCGCCGCATGACAAGCATCGGCGCTCAACGTCGGTCGAAGGGGTCATGCAATCGCGGCAAAAGCCTGGCATTTGCAGTTCGTGGTCCATGGGGGCGGTTTAGCGCGCTTCGCCGAAGACGGCGAGGTGCCATGTGTCAGACGAAGTCGCCGGGCCCCGGCACCGGCTGGCCTGACAGGCGGATATGCGCGCGCTGAACAGTTTCGGGAGAGATGTCATTTTCATCGCAAAACCGCATCAGCGTTGGCTCATGGCCCATGAGGAATTCCAACACACCGGCCAGAAAGCCCGGCTCCTTGGCAGCGGCTCGGATGTGCTCCGGATCAACGCCGGTCAGCGCCATGAAGCGGCTGATCTGTTCGCCATCGGCGGCCAACCACGACACGGCCGCCACTGCTATGGCGTGATCATGGTCCGTCGGTGTCTCAGCAGCCATGTGCGAAAGGCTCCTCGATTGGGCAGGGTGTGAAGGCTTAACCAGAGTGTCATAAGTTATCACAGGCGCGCGCGATTCGCGTATCCATGCCCGCAGGGGGAAGTATGGCGAAGAAAGTGATGATCGTTGAGGACAACGATCTAAACATGAAACTGTTCCGCGACCTGATCGAAGCGACGGGTTACGAAACTGTTCGCACGAAGAACGGCTTGGAAGCGCTTGATTTAGCACGGCTTCACAA
>JBCBHR010000311.1:0-3077 GCA_038525365.1 Pseudomonadota bacterium
TGATTAGCGAGAGGCCTAGCTCGTGGGCTTCAACATTGCACTCCCTGTATTTCATGGACGCCGCGTCAGGCTCGCCCAATAACAGCGTTCGCTCCAAGGCCGTGTAGTAGCCGGAGATCATCGGGAAGGTGTTGAGGCTCAATATGTCACCAGCTTCAAGCGCGCGCGATGTCAGTGGATTGTGTGCTCCATCGGTGTTGATACCCGACTGGAACCAGACCCATGTGTCGCGATATTCAGCATCGGGAAACCGCCGGGCGATCTCGCTTTCCATGGCGTTGCGACCGATGGCGGCAATATCGACTTCGCGCGCGCCGGGCTTGATGGCATCGCGGATCGCCATACCGCCAATGTCGGCGACTGCCGCGCCGTGACGGATGAGGTCGATCTCTTCGCGTGATTTTACCATGCGTTGGCGCATGGCCGCGCGCGCGATGTCGATGACGTCCACATCGTCAATGAAATCGGCGAGCTTTTGGCTCTGTTGAAGCGTGAAATGATCGCCCTCAATGCCGATCAGCTTGGCCGCGCCGACCAGCTCTTTGACCGCACGCCAGTAATTGTCGCGCTTCCAATCGGTGTAGATGACATTGTCTTCGAAGGATCGCCGCCAAGGCTGGCTCGCGTCGATATTGGCCGACACGGTTGTGCAGGCGTCCTGTGTCACCACACAGGCATAGGGACGGCCGAATGCGCAGTAGAGGAAGCCGGAATAGTAGGCGATGTTGTGCATTGATGTGAGCAGCACAACCGGCACATCCTCCTCCGCCATCATGGCCCGCAACCCTGAAAGCCGCCGCTGATACTCGTCGTTGGAAAACGGCAGTTTCGCCTTGCCGCCGTCGTGGCGCATGAAAAATTCAGGGCGGTTGGCGGTCATGTCATTCGTCATTATCGGCTCCGGTGCGAAGCGCTTTTGATGTGCGCTCATTGCTGGCTGGTGTCCGGGCGTTCAGGACGGTCAAAATCGGTTGGTGAGCGACGCCATCGCTGTGGCGCGGACGCTAGTTTTGGGCGCAAAAACCGTCAAGGCGCAAGGGGGATGACACGGATCAATGACAACGCGCCAAAGTCGGCGAACACTTCCACTCAAACAGACGGAGGACACCGCCATGTACACATCCATACTTGTCGCCTTCGACCGCTCCGACCATGCCGGTGAGGCGATCAAGGCAGCCTGTGCGCTTGCCAAGGCGTTTGATGCCAAGCTCCACGTGATCACCGCGCCGCAATTGGTCGGTGAAGCAGTTATCGCGGGCTATTCTGCCGTTTCGATGCCGCCGAACTTCGATGACGTTCAGGCGTCCGGCGAAAAAGCATGCAAACTTGCGCTTGAACAATGCGCGGCGTGCGGCGTTTCAGATGCCATCACCCATATCGGGCATGGCGACCCGGCACAGGAAATTGTTTCCTACGCCAGCGAAAATGACATCGACCTCATTGTGATGGGGCGGCGAGGACTTGGCCAATTGACCGGGCTGCTCGTCGGCAGCGTGACAACGAAGGTCGGCCAATTGGCGCAATGCGCGGTGTTGACGGTGAAATAGCAAGCCTACTCGCGCGGCGGCTGGACGAGGCCTTTTTGCGAGGCGGGCCGAGCGATGCAGCGATCCATCCAGGCCATGGTCTGCGGGCGGCTTGCCATTTCAAAGGCTTCTTCGGCCTTGTAGAAGACTTTGGCGCCACGCAGCCATGGGAAGATCGCAATGTCAGCAATGGTGTATTCATCGCCCATGATCCATTGGCGACCATCGGCAAAGCGCTTTTCGAGCACACCGAGCAGGCGCTTGCTCTCTTCGCGGTAGCGGTCACGGCCTGTCGGGTCTTCCATATCCTTGCCGCCAAAGACCGCAAAGAAGCCGTATTGGCCAAACATCGGGCCGACGCCGCCCATCTGGAACATTAGCCACTGGATGGTTTCATATTTGAGCGCGGGATCGGCAGGTAAGCGCTGACCGTACTTCTCGGCAAGATAGATCAAAATCGCACCGGACTCCCAAAGCGCAAATGCACCACCGTCGGGGCCATCGGGGTCAATGATTGCGGGAATCTTGTTGTTGGGGTTGAGCGACAGGAATTCCGGCGTCGTCGTCTCGTTGAGCTTCACGGTGTGCGCATCGTATGGGACGCCAAGCTCTTCAAGCGCTATGGATGCCTTCACGCCATTTGGCGTCGGGAATGAATAAAGCTGAATGATGTCGGGGTTGATCGGCGCCCAGCGTTTGGTGATGGGGAAGTCGGCGAGTGTCTTCTTGGCCATGTGGTGGCTGTCCCTCGTGTGTTTCGTTTTGCCCATTGACACTGTGAGGTATGCCATATCGCCGCAGGCACAAGTGCTATCTGCCTGACATTGTGTTCACAAAAGCGCGCGCCATATGGTCGGTCATGACCAGACCCCCTGAAAATGTTGCCGACTACCCCCGCCCGCCACGCCTGAGCGCTTCGATGGCACGCTGCAGATCGTGTTTGGCGGGACCATGATTGCCCAAACGCGCGAAGCATGGCGGGTGATGGAGACCTTTCATCCGCCGACCTACTATATACCGCCTGCCGCGTTTGCCGACGGCGCTTTGCGGTCAGTACCGGGCAGTTCCATGTGTGAGTGGAAGGGCAGCGCGGCCTATTTCGATATCGACGCCGGTGGAAAGACCGCAAACCGGGCAGCGTGGTGTTATCCACGGCCAACACAGGCGTTCCGGCCGATTGCGGATTTTGTCTCGGTCTATGCAGAGCCGATGGATGAGTGCCGCGTCGACGGCGAAATCGTCACGCCGCAGCCAGGCAATTTTTATGGCGGCTGGGTCACCTCATGGGTGACCGGTCCGATCAAGGGTGCGCCGGGAACGACACACTGGTGATGGCGCGGCGAAAATTGTGATCCGTTCCCATCGGGTGGCGTAATTCTTGTTGCTGGACAGGTTCCCCCGATCGACCGCAATCCGGCGCGCGAGGACAGGCTTCCCGATCGCCTGTCCTCGCCTTTTTATGCCAGTCGCTCACTCAACTCAGCCAACACCGGCTCCGTGTGCCGTTGATGACGCACGAAAAGGCATGCCTGTGATTTTAGGATGATGCTG
>JBCBHR010000312.1:0-3070 GCA_038525365.1 Pseudomonadota bacterium
CTTCAGAAAACGTGACTACCGGACGTTCAACATTAAAGATGCGGACATTCAGAATGATGATTTTGGCATGATGCGCGAAGTCATGGAGCGGCGCTTTTCGAGGCTGGTCAAAGAGCATGGCGTTCCGGATCGCAGCGCCGACGAAGACGGCAGTGATGCCGACGCCTTACCCGCATGGCCCGATGTGTTGCTGATTGATGGTGGCCTTGGGCAGTTGAATGCAGTGAAGAAAATCCTCGACGACATGGGCCTGACGGATGCGGTGGAACTCGTCGGCGTCGCCAAGGGCGTGGACCGTGACGCGGGGCGTGAGCGGTTTTTCATGCCGGGCAAAGGGGACTTCTCACTCCCGCCCCGCGACCCGGTGCTCTATTTCGTGCAGCGATTGCGCGACGAGGCCCACCGTTTTGCCATCGGCTCGCACCGCGCGCGCCGAAAAAAGGAGATGGTCAAAAACCCGCTCGACGAGATCGACGGAATTGGCCCGTCACGCAAACGCGCCCTGCTCCACCACTTCGGGACGGCCAAGGGTGTGGCGCGCGCAACGGTGCGTGATTTGCAAAAGGTCGACGGCATATCGGAAGCCATGGCGCTGGCGATCCACGCCCATTTCAACGGGGCTCCGGGCGCTTGAAACCCGCTACACCCTTGACGTGCCGCGTGCGGGGTTGGAAACCGAATGTATGAGCGAGCAACCCGTCGATACCCGCCAGTCGGTCTATTCGATCCCCAATCTCCTGACTTACGGTCGGATATTGGCGGTGCCATTTATCGTGTTGTGCTTCTTCATCGAAGGGAAGCTGCAATCGAGCGATTTTGCGCGCTGGCTGGCGTTCGTCATTTTTGCCATTGCGTCCATTACTGATTTTTTCGACGGCTATCTCGCCCGCAAGTGGAACGAGACATCCAACATCGGTCGCATGCTCGACCCCATCGCCGATAAGCTGCTGGTCTCGGTGGTGCTGTTGCTGCTGGCCGCAGAAGGCACGATTGCCGGTTGGTCGCTTTGGGCGGCGGTGATCATCCTGTGCCGCGAGATTTTGGTCTCGGGCCTGCGCGAATATCTGGCTTCTTTGAAAGTGTCGGTCCCTGTCAGTCAGCTCGCAAAGTGGAAAACGACCGCGCAGCTGGTGGCGATTGGCTTCCTATTGGTTGGCCCCGCCGGTGATCGCTTCATGCCGTATGTCACGGAAATCGGGTTGGCATTGCTTTGGATTTCGGCGCTGGTGACGCTCTACACCGGATATGACTATTTCCGCTCCGGCCTGCGCCATGTGGTGGAGGACTGAGCGGTGGTTTCGGTCAAATACTTCGCTTGGGTGCGTGAGCGTGTTGGTATGGGCGAGGAAGATATCGCGCTTCCCGCATCCGTGGAGACCGCCGGTGATTTCATTGATTGGCTTGCGGCGCGGGACGATGAGTTTGCGTTTCTCAACGAGCAAAAGCTGGTCGTGCGGGTCGCAGCCGACCAGCAAATGGTGTCGCTGCATGATGATATCCGTGGCGCCGCAGAACTCGCCGTTTTCCCGCCAATGACCGGAGGGTGAGCGCCTTGGCTTGCGCCATCACGGTGTCAGTTGTAGGCGAGCGGATCGATCCCGCAAGAGTGTTTGACGCCTTCGACACAAGCAGCGCAGACGACGACGGGGCCATCGCGCAGTTTTGTGGCCGATGTCGCGGTGAAAGCGGGCGTTTAACGGCCTTGGAAATTGAGCATTATCCGGGCATGGCTGAGGCCCAAATCAGCAGTGCGGCCAGTAACGCCGCAAGCAGATGGCCGATCTCACGGATCACCGTCATCCACCGTCACGGCAAGGTGCATCCGGGTGAAACCATCGTCATGGTTCTGGCCGCAAGTCGGCACCGGGAAGCGGCGCTTGAAGCGGTTCAATATGTGATGGACTACCTGAAAACCGACGCGCCATTCTGGAAGCGCGAGTGGCTGACCGATGGCACGCAAGGGCCTTGGGTGGAGGCGAAAGCGTCCGATGATAAAGCCCACAAACGCTGGGAACAGCCATAAATTGAATTCGCCCCTTCTCGCGGCCCCGCAATGCACTAGGTGACGCAGGGCATTCTGTCACAGGAGAGACGCAACGATGCGCATTATGGACCGCCCCGAATTTGCGAGTAAGCCAAAGCCACTGACATTTGGCCCCGACGCCACCGTAGCCGAAGCCGTATCTGCGATGTCGGAACGCAATTTCGGCTCCGTCGTCATCGTCAATCCCGACAACAAAGTTGCAGGCATGGTGACCGAGCGCGATATTATGAAGCGCCTGGTCAACAACGGCAAAGACGCCAAGAAGACCAAGCTTGCAGACATCATGACCCGCGAAGTGCGCGTTGCCAAAGAGACCGACGATCTGCGCGACTGGCTGCGCATCATGTCAAACGAGCGCTTCCGCCGTCTTCCGGTGGTGGACAACAACGAACAGCTCGTGTCGATCATGACGCAGGGTGACTTTGTCTCCTACACATGGCCGGAGCTTCTGGAGCGTGTCACCGAGCAGGCGAAAGCCACCGTCTCCAGCAACTACCAGATATTCCTGCTGGCGGGCGGTGTTCTGCTCTACTCCATCATCCTGATTTTCATGTTGCGCGGCGCTGGCGGATAAAGCCGTCAGTTGCTCATCGGTTCTTAACCAATTGTCTCAACACATTTGGCCGACTTAACACTTGTTAAGCGGCGCAGTGCGACGTTGCCGCAAACAATTTGAGGCGGCGCGTGGCGAAGCGGAGCGTACTGGAAAACCTGGGGTTGCCTGAGGGCGTCCAATCGGATGCTCTGCTGGAAACGCTCAACAATCTGGCTGAGGGCGTCTACCGCACCTCGCTCGATGACAAGAAGCTTTGGGCAAACAACGCGCTTGTCGCGATGAACCGATTTGAAAGGCTTGAAGATTTTCTCGATGCGCCAATCGATCCGATCAACGGATGGTATGTTGAACCCGGGCGGCGCGCGCAATTTGTGCAATCCATCACGCGTGATGGGGCGGTGCATGGCTTCGTTTCTCAGGTCAAACGCCGTGGCAATGGCGAGCTTATCTGGGTTGAAGAAAATGCACGC
>JBCBHR010000313.1:0-3068 GCA_038525365.1 Pseudomonadota bacterium
GACCTTCTTGGGGGGGGGTGGCGGTGCCTCGGGTGGCGGGGGCGGAGGCTCGACCTCGGGCTCCGGCGCGGGCTCGGGTTCTGGCTCGGGTTCTGGCTCCGGCTCTGGCTCGGCTTTGGCAGGCTCTGGCTCTGGCTCCGGCTCCAACTCTGGCTCAACTGGCGCTGGCGGCTCTTCGATTAGAACCGGCTCGGGCGCGCGTTCTTTGACGGCTTGGAGAGACGGCGCTTCCAGTTCAGCCTCGCCGCTATCCAGGTCTGCGCCAATGTTTTCCAGCTCACTGACAAGATCATCGAGTGATGGATCATCCAAGTCGAGGTCTTCCGGCATCATCGCTTCGACCGGCTCAGGAAGCGGGTCGGCTGCCTGTTCATCGACGTGTTGCGACGCGGCTGCCGCACCGGCAGCCACGACACCGGCCCCTGCCGCCAGAACTGCCGGCGCCGCGGCGGCGACGGGTGCGGCTTGGCGCTGTTGTTCCGTGTCAAGCGAAGGCGTGGGTTCGGGCATTGGCGCGGCTACAGGTGAAGGTGCTGGTGCTTCCAGTGGAACTGGGGGCTGCTGATAGATGGCCTGCGGCGGCGTGGTGTCGCCGATGCCGCGCTCGATCACAAAATCATTTCCGCCACCGATCATCACCAGATGCTCGACATCGTCACGGCGCACCAAAACGATCCGGCGGCGATCATCGACGGCTGCCGCGTCCACAATCTGAAGCCGGTGCTTGCGCCCGCCACTGACAAAAACGCCTTGGCGCACCCGCCGAAATATCGCCATTGCGATCACAATCGCCACCAGTGCGGCGATGGCAAAAGCGAGCCCGGTCACCCACGGCGCGAGCGCTTCACCGACGAAGTTTGCGAAAAAATTGGTCATAGTCCTGCTCCAAGGCCACCGGCCTGATCCCGTATTGGCGTGTCATCGTGCTGCTTTGCAAGATTTTTTCGTGCAGGGCTTCCCCCGCCTTTGCCTTTGTGATTCAACGAAAGGTGTGGGATTCAGGGACCAAGGATAAGCGCCAATGGCGAGCAAAGTGGACCGCGCCGTGTCCTATGCCCGTGATGATCAGCCATCCCTGGCGAGCCGTTTGCTCATTTTGCTGGTGGCGACACTCGCTGTCGTCGGCATCCTCTTCTTTCTCCGTGAACAATTGGACGAGTTCGCTGTTCTGGTCGTGCTCGCGATCCTCTCTGTGGCGGGTGTTTTCTACGTCACGGCCTCCATTCTTGGCCTTATCGGCATTCGCCGCCGCGATCACGCTGCCGAGTTTGCCAATCGGTTTGTTGAGACGGTGCGCGACGGGGTTTGCCTGACCGACCGGCAAAATGTCGTCGTCTATGCCAACCCTGCTTACATGCGCATGACCAATGTGGAAAACACTGTTGATCTGAAGTCGCCCGAGCAGGTTTTGTCGGCGCATGACGACGCCGCAAACGCCGTATACCGGCTTGCCAATGCCAAGCTGACAGGCAAACCAATCCGCGAGGAGTTTCGCCTACCAACGGACGTGTCCGGCATCGACAGCGCAGCGCATTGGTATCGCGTGACGGTGACCGAAGTGCCGGGCGCAAATGAGCCGTGGCGGTCCTGGCGCATCAGCGACATCACGGAAGATCGCCAACAGCAGGAGGAGTATTTTCTCGAACTGCAGCGCGCGATTGACCATCTGGATCGCGCCCCGGTTGGTTTCTTTGCATCCGATGCTGACGGCAAGCTTGAGTATATCAACGCGACTTTGGCGGATTGGCTTCAGGTCGATCTGGCGGGTTTTCAGCCGGGGCGCATCGGCCTTGGCGATATCTTGGTGGGCGAGAGCCTCGAACTGATCCGCAACGTCAAGGCAGCCCCGGGTGCCAGCCGCACCGCAACGGTGGACGCAATCCTGTCGAAGGCCAATGGCGAGAGCTTGGCGGTGCAATTGGTGCACACGGTGGAAGGTGCGCCAGAAGGTGAAGCCGCGCCTGCGCGCACCATTGTCATCGGTGCCAACCGCATGGCCGACGGCACGCGTGATCTGCGCGAGGCGGAAATGCGGTTCACGCGGTTCTTCAACTCGACGCCGATGGCGATTGCCGCGTTGGACGCCGATGGCCGCATCTTGCGCACCAACACATCGTTCACCAATCTCTTTGGCCCCGCGCTTGATCAGGAGCCGGATGCGCTGGAACGGCATGTGAAGTTTTCCGGCATTATTGATGCGAACGCGCATGCGAGTTTTGCGACGGCTTTTGATGCTGCGCTGCGCGATCAGGCCAAGATAGACCCGTTTGACATCGTGCTTCCAGGTCGCGGCGATGACCGGCATATCCGCGTCTTTGTGAATGCGGTCACCGGCCACAAGAGCCTTGGCGACGCCAATGCCGATGGCGATGTTGACGCCGATACCGTTCAAGACACGCTGCGCGAAGAGGCGGCTATCGTCTACGCCATGGACACCACCGAGCAGAAGGCGCTCGAAAACCAGATGGCGCAGAGCCAAAAAATGCAGGCCGTCGGTCAGCTTGCTGGCGGCATCGCCCATGACTTCAACAATGTTCTGACGGCCATCATCATGGCGTCCGACCTTTTGCTGACGACGCACAGGCCGTCTGATCCGTCCTTTGCCGACATCATGAACATCAAGCAGAACGCGAACCGTGCCGCGTCGCTCGTACGTCAACTGCTTGCGTTCTCGCGTCGTCAAACGCTGCGTCCGGAGGTGTTGTCGCTGACCGACGTGCTTGCAGATCTGCGCATGCTGCTCTCGCGGCTGATCGGCAACACGATTGAACTGACCATGGCCCATGACCGTGACATCTGGCCGGTTAAGGCCGACCTCGGTCAGTTTGAGCAGGTGGTCGTCAATTTGACCGTCAACGCCCGTGACGCGATGGATGAAGGTGGGAAGCTGCATATCGCGACCGAAAATGTCACCGCCGCCGAAGCCGAAGCGCTGAACCTGCCGGGTCTCATCACGCAGGACTACGCCGTCGTACGCGTCACCGACACGGGCACCGGCATTGAGGCGGATGTGCTTGAAAAGATATTCGAGCCGTTTTTCACCACCAAGGAGTTGGGCAAGGGCACCG
>JBCBHR010000314.1:0-3067 GCA_038525365.1 Pseudomonadota bacterium
CCCGTTCCTGCTGCTGATGCTCGCCGGTGTTGCCTGTGCTTTTCTGACGGGCGATCTGTTCAATCTTTACGTCTGGTTTGAGGTGCTGCTGATCTCGTCCTTCGGCCTCATAGTGCTCGGTTCGCGGCGCGAGCAGCTGGACGGGGCGATCAAATATTCCTTCCTCAATCTCGTTGCGACAACGCTTTTCCTCATCGCAGTCGCCTACACTTATGGTGTTTTTGGCACGCTCAATATGGCCGACATCGCGCAACGTTCGGTCGAGATGCAGGACATCGGGCCGCGCGCAACAATCGCGGCGATGTTCCTTTTTGCGTTTGGCATGAAGGCGGCTGCGTTTCCGGTCAACGCGTGGCTGCCTGCCTCCTACCACACGCCGCTCATATCGGTTTCGGCGGTGTTTGCCGGTCTGCTGACCAAGGTTGGTGTTTACGCACTTCTGCGATTGTTCATGACCATGTTCCCCGGTGATCTGCCGGACCTATCGTTCTCCATCGCGTTGCTTGCGGCGATTACCATGGTGTTGGGTGCACTGGGTGCATTGGCGCAAAACGACATGCGCCGCGCGCTTGGTTACATCGTGATTTCGGGCATTGGCATCATGCTTTCGGGCCTGGCCTTGGCGAGCGCAACCGGACTGTCCGGTACCGCGTTTTATGCCACGCACTCCATTGTGGTGATGACGGCGCTTTACCTGTTCATCGGCATCATGGGCGCGCAAATGGGGACGTTTGAATTGCGCCGTGCAGGCGGCCTTTACCGCCGCTATCCGATGATGGCGTTTGCGTTTCTGGTCATCGTTCTGGCAGCCTCCGGCCTTCCGCCGCTATCGGGCCTCTGGCCAAAAATATATCTGGTCAAAGCGTCCATTGATGTCGGCGTCTGGTGGCTCGCGGCAGCGATCTTGGTGTCCGGCTTGATTACGACGATTGCGCTCGGTCGCATCTTTGCCTTTTCGTTTTGGCGCGATGTGCCCGAAGTTAATGATGGTCGCGGGGCTGATGCGCCGAGCTTGAACAACCCGGCACTCTTTGCCGCGCTTGGTCTCACCGCTGCGTCCGTTGTTGCGGGGCTCTACCCGGAGCCGTTCATTCAAGTCGCAGACCGCATCGCCTTTGAGCTGATGAACCCGGTTGAATACATCGAATCGATTTTCCCGAAGACCGAGCAAATTGACGTGGAGGGTGCTTCGCAATGAACCTGTTCCTCACCAATGTTTTGCTCGCGCTCGCTTGGGCCGGTGTGTCCGGTTCCTTTGCGCTCTTGAACTTGATCTTCGGGTTTGTCCTCGGTGCGCTTGCCCTCTCGCTCATCCGCGAGCAAGTGGGCTCCGTCGGCTACTTTTCGCGCCTGCGCCGCATCGTGTCGCTTGCGCTGTTGTTCGTCTACGAGTTGATCCTGTCTGCCACACGCGTTGCGTGGCTGGTCATCAACCCCGCTCCGATGAACCTCAAGCCGGGCATTATCGCATACCCGCTGAAGGTGGATCGCGATTTCGAGATCACCATGCTCGCCAACCTCATCACGTTGACGCCGGGCACCTTGTCCGTCGATGTATCAGAGGACCGGACGCTGCTTTTCATCCATGCGCTCGATTGCTCCGATCCCGATGCGATCAAGGAAGACATAGCCACTGGTTTTGAGCGCAAGATACTGGAGGCTTTCCGCTGATGGACGCGCAGGCTTTCCTTGATTGGTCGGTGCAGATCGCGCTGGTGCTGCTCAGTATATCGTTCTTGATGACGATCGGTCGCGTCATCGTCGGGCCAACCTTGCCGGATCGTGTGCTGGCGCTTGATCTGTTGGTCGCCGCTGCCATCGGCTTCATTGCAGTGCTTGGCATCAAGACAGGCTTCACGCTCTATATTGATATCGCCATCGCACTCGGGCTCGTCGGTTTTCTCGCCACCGTCGCCTTTGCGCGGTTCATCCTTTCGCGCGGCATGCGCGAAGACGGCACGCCAGCATGTGAGCCGTTGACGGCCGAGCAATCTGCTAAGCTCAGCGCGACAAACGCTTCAAGTTTGGTGAGCCCCGCTGAGCCAGTGGCGATGCCCAAGATGGGAGACCACGCCGATGCTTGAACAAGTCGCACTCATCGTCGCCGCGCTTCTCGTTTTGATTGGTGCTTTCTTTGGCTTGTTTGCCGCCATTGGTCTTTGGCGCTTGCCGGATATCTACACACGCATGCACTCCGCCTCCAAAGCTGGAACATTGGGTTCAGGACTGCTGCTGATCGCCCTTGCCGTGCATGCGGGCGATACATCCACAGTTTTACGTGCAGCTGCGGGGGTGATTTTCTTTTTGTTGACTGCCCCTATTTCCGCACATCTACTTGCTAAGGCTGCATATGCGGTCGGATATCCACTTACAGGCGAAAGTGTTCGTGATGAGATGAAAAAGTGATGCACTTCACTGTATAGTTGAGTGCGATTTATTTTTTGAATTTGCTATTTCTAACAAATCATCTAATAGCGAGGGGGACGGGTTTGGTAAGCAAGCTTGGCAGGGGCCAAATAACAACTCTAATAGGAGCCTCACTATGGATAACTCCGACCATATTGACACATCGCTGGAACAATCAGCGCTCGTGGAACTGACTGCCGACATCGTATCTGCATATGTTGGAAACAATGCTGTTGCAGCCAGTGATCTTCCATCTCTGATCACACAGGTGCACAAGGCGCTTGGCGAAACAGTTGCTGCATCCGCAGAGCCGGAAGAAGAAGTGCGCCCGGATCCGGCGGTCAACCCAAAGAAGTCGGTGACGCGCGACTACATCATCTGTCTTGAAGACGGAAAACCGTTCAAGTCACTCAAGCGTCATCTGATGAGCCACTACGGCATGACACCGGATGAATATCGTACGCGGTGGGGCCTGCCGTCCGATTATCCGATGGTGGCACCGTCATACGCGGAAAAGCGTTCTGAACTCGCGCGCAAATCCGGTCTTGGCCGCAAGCGCAAGTAATCGATCACATCATCCATTTAGCCAGTCGGGGGCGGCCCCCAGGGCGCCGCCCCGGCGAATTTTTGGTTGGGCGGTAGGGAGAAAAACAAACCCCCA
>JBCBHR010000315.1:0-3063 GCA_038525365.1 Pseudomonadota bacterium
CACGCATCACCTGCAACCGGCTCGGTCTGCGAGATAATATCGAACTGACCGTCCGCCTGAATCTCGCCGATGAGCACCGGCTTGGTCAGGTGGTGGTTCGGCAGCATGACCGCAGTGCCGCCCGTCAGGTTCGGGAACTCTTGGCCGTACATCGCTGTGCGAACAGCGTCGACATCTGTCGTACCCGCCGCTTCGACTGCGTTAGCCCACATGTTGAAGCCGATATAATGCGCTTCCATCGGGTCGTTGGTTACGCGCTCATCGCCCATGCGGGCTTTCCACGTTTCAACGAAACCGGCATTGGCTTCCGTGTCTGCAGACTGGAAATAGTTCCACGCGGCAAGGTGACCGACGAGGTTTGATGTGTCGAGGCCGGAGAGTTCTTCTTCACCAACCGAAAACGCCACAACCGGAATGTCGTCAGCGGAAACGCCAGCTGCTGCAAGTTCCTTGTAAAAGCCGATGTTTGCGTCGCCGTTGATCGTTGAGATCACGCCAACTTTCTTGCCGTCTGCGCCGAGCGCCACGACGTCAGCCACAATCTTGGACCAGTCAGAGTGACCGAACGGGGTGTAGTTGACGAAGATGTCGTCTTCCGCGATGCCCTTGTCTTGGAGGTAGGCTTCTAGAATGTTGTTGGTTGTGCGCGGATAAACATAGTCCGTGCCGAGCAGGGCAAATTTCTCAACGCCGAGCTCTTCAAGGAAATAGTCGGTTGCCGGGATGGCCTGCTGGTTTGGCGCAGCGCCCGTGTAAAAGACGTTTTTGGATGATTCCTCGCCCTCATACTGGACGGGATAGAACATTAGGCCGTTGAGTTCTTCCAGAACCGGAAGCGCGGATTTGCGCGAGACCGATGTCCATGATCCAAAAATCACGTCGACTTCCTGAACTGTCAAAAGCTCGCGGGCCTTCTCAGCAAACAGCGGCCAATCCGATGCCGGGTCAACGACGACGGCTTCCAACTGCTTGCCCAGCAGGCCGCCTTTTTCGTTTTGCTGGTCAACGAGCATTTCGACCGTATCTTTGAGTGTGGTCTCGGAAATGGCCATCGTGCCAGAAAGCGAGTGCAGAACGCCGACTTTGATGGTTTCTCCGTCGGCTGCCAAGGATGTGGACATGCCGATGGACGCCGATACGAGCGCAGTTGCGCCAGCCAAAGCAACGCGGCGGGTGAAAGATGTCATGGGTGATACTCCGTTTCGCATAACAAAAGCGATGAGTGCATCCCGCGTGCCAGTTTAGGTGTTGGCCAAGAAAGCGCCCGCAAATGCACACTTAACAAATGGTTTGCATGGCAATCCGGCTGCGGGTGACCCGCAAAGTGCTCAACAATCCATCAACGCGAAGGTCTTTGCCTGAAAAATAGGCACGCAAATGTCGGGCCGAAAGGCGGCAGTGATGCGCGGGCGCAACTGTTACGCAATCAATTTACAGCTTACGTTTACGTAAGAGTGTTGTCAGAGTGTCGGTTAGAGACTATGACGAAAGCATAACAAAATTTCGCACGGCAGCGACTATACGCTCCATAGGAGCCACGCAGAAAACACAACATGCCGGTGCGTTGGGAGGTATCCATGTCTCAGGCAGCGGCACAATCGCCGAGCACACCGGCCATGAACGAAAAGATCTGGCTTAAATCCTACCCCGAAGGCGTTCCCGCAGAAATCGGCGAACTGGCTTACGGCAATGTCGGCGCTTTTCTGGACCGTTCTTTCAAGAAGCATGCCGGGCGCACCGCGTTTTCCTGCATGGGCAAGGCGATCACCTATGCCGAGCTGGATGCCGCGTCCCATGCGTTTGCCGCCTACCTCTTGGGTCTTGGTCTTCAAAAGGGTGACCGCGTCGCACTGATGATGCCCAACATCCTGCAATATCCCGTCGCCATGGCGGGTGTCCTGCGCGCAGGCTTGACTGTGGTGAACGTCAACCCGCTCTACACGCCCCGCGAGCTTGAGCATCAATTGAATGACAGCGGCGCCAAAGCCATCGTCATCCTGGAGAATTTCGCCAACACCCTGGAACAGGTTGCCGCAAAGACCGGCGTGGAGCACATGGTCGTGACGGCGATGGGCGACATGATGGGCCTGAAGGGTCACATTGTGAACCTGGTTGTGCGCCGGGTGAAGAAAATGGTGCCCGCTTGGAATTTGCCAAAGCACACCAAGTTCAAAGCGACGCTCAATGACGGCGCGTTCAAGGCCCATGAGGTTGGCCTCGATGACGTGGCGTTCCTGCAATATACTGGCGGGACGACCGGCGTTTCTAAGGGTGCGACGCTGACCCATCGCAATATTCTTGCAAATATGGCGCAGGCTAAATTGTGGCTTGATGTTGGCTATCGCGCGAAGGGAAAGCCGGACGAGATCCAATTTGTCTGCGCGCTGCCGCTCTACCATATCTTCGCGCTCACGGTGAACGCGTTCATGGGGATCGAGGAGGGCGGTCACAACATCCTGATCCCGAACCCACGCGATATTCCGGCGTTCGTCAAGGAACTCCAGAAGCATGATTTCCACTTCTTCCCGGGCCTTAACACGCTGTTCAATGCGTTGCTGAATAACGCCGAATTCCGCGCGCTGGATTTCAGCCATTTGCGCATGACATTTGGCGGCGGCATGGCGGTACAGGGGCCCGTCGCACAGCGGTGGAAAGACCTGACCGGCTGCGTTGTCACCGAAGGCTACGGCCTTTCGGAGACATCTCCCGTTGCAACCGGTAACCGCCTTGATGCGACCGAGTTCACCGGCACAATTGGTCTGCCGATGCCGTCGACTGATATCGCCATTCGCGACGATGACGGCAACGACGTCGCGCATGGCGAAGTCGGTGAGATCTGTATCCGCGGCCCACAGGTCATGGCAGGCTATTGGAACCGTCCCGATGAAACCGCGAACGTCATGACGGAAGACGGCTTCTTCCGCTCGGGCGATATGGGCTTCATGGATGAGAACGGTTATACAAAGATAGTGGACCGTAAAAAGGATATGATCCTTGTGTCCGGCTTCAATGTTTATCCAAATGAGATCGAAGAAGTGGCCGCCGGCCATGAGAAAATTCTGG
>JBCBHR010000316.1:0-3060 GCA_038525365.1 Pseudomonadota bacterium
TTGGATTTCACTTCGTTTTCGATGAAGGCCTGTGCGCTCATATCGGTTTTCCTGTTCACGTCCGGGGTCAAGGCCCGGTGGTTTGGCATGCCTGCACTTAAAGTGCTGCTTGCTGCGATACAAGGCAACAATCCGATTGGGCTACCAGCGCGTGGCCCAAGCCGGTGGTGTGATCTGTTCAAACATATGATCCGAGAAGTCGGCAATCATCTGCGCTTCATCCAGCATGTGTTCCGGGTTCACGTCCTCATATCCTACCAGCCGAAACAGCTTGCCGTCCCCTGAAAACAGCAATTCCCCCGGCTTGATCGAAATCACCCAGTCACACCGACGCAAACCCTGTTCTTGAATGACAGGACCCAGACGCGAGACGCTGTCCGCCACGCCCAAATGGGGTGTCAGTGAGGATCGTTTGCGCTGCGCATGGGTGGTATCAAATGCCGACTCGATTTTGAATTTGGGTGGCAATGGCGCGTTTTCGTGGGGCAGAAGTTGTTTGGGCGGTTCGCAAATCAGAACGTGGCGTTTGCTCGCGAAAAAACCGCCGCCGGTCCATGTGCCGTCTGCTGGCCATAGGGCAAGCGCGCTGAAGTAGGGTGGCTTGCTGACGGCTGTCCACGTGTCGCCGATCACCGGCTTTCGGCCATAGCCGGACTTCGACGCATGTCCGGATCGCTCTTTGGGTGCGCCGGACATGTAGCTTGGGAGTTTGCGTCTGGGGTATCGCTTGCGGAATTGGCCGACGTCCGCCGCGTAGATGTCATGGGCGCTTGCGGCGTCGTAGAGGGCTTTGTTTGGCGACCGGTGACCTGCGTCTTGGCGACGGCCAACGCGGTGTCGCTGAGCGGCAAAGTAGAGAAGCTCTTCGCCATCAGCGCTCAGGTCGCAGAGGTAGACCTGACCCTTCATCCATTGGCCGGGCGTGAAGCTATCAGTCTCCACATCCCAATTGATGAGCTGATTGTGGGTCTTGCCACGACGCAATGCGATGACCGCCTTTTGGCCATCGGGTGTGAACAGGACTTGAGTGCGCTTGGCCGGATCGTTTGGCCGGTCCATCAGTCCGGCGCGCTTGTTTGCAACGCCAGCGCATGCAGAACGCCGCCCATATTGCCCTGCAGCGCCTGATAAACCATCTGGTGCTGCTGTACGCGGGTCTTGCCCTTGAATGCCTCGGAAACGACCTCGGCAGCGTAGTGATCGCCGTCTCCAGCGAGGTCACGGATGGTCACTTGCGCGTCGGGAAGGGCGTCCTTGATCATCTTCTCGATGTCGGCGGCGTTCATCGGCATGGGTTGCGCTCCAGTGTCATTCGGCGGCCTTTGGCATCGCGATGCGGTTCATGAATTCAGGAAACCACGATTCGTGTGCTGACTGCATGTCTACGATGGATATGGTAGCCTCCACCGCGCCGGTCAATGTGAGCGCGTCGCCGGAAACCACCCCAAGTTCAGCAAAAGGCACGCCTGCGCCTTCTGCAGTGGTGGCGAAAAAACGCGCAAAGTCGGCGGGTACTGTCACGAGGTAGCGAGCCTGATCCTCCCCAAACAATTGCGCGTGGGCGGGGCCGCTGTCAGCATCGACGCTTACCGTCATCCCGTTCTTCGAGGCCATGCACATTTCGGCAAGCGCGATTACAAGGCCGCCATCGGACAGGTCATGGCATGCCGTGACATGGCCATTTTGGATCGCCGAACGCACGAAATCGCCATTGCGCTTTTCAGCATAGAGGTCGACCGGCGGTGGCGGGCCGTCGGCGCGCTCGTTGATGATCGCGTTAAAGATGGACTGCCCGAGATGCGTGCCGACGCCACCCAGAAGGAAGACCGCATCACCTTTGCCCATAGTGCTAACACGCGCCATTTGGCTCCAGTCCTGCAAGATGCCAACGCCTGCAATGGTTGGTGTTGGCAGGATCGCCTCGCCATTGGTCTCGTTGTAGAGTGACACATTGCCGGACACGATTGGGAAATCGAGGTATTTGCAGGCCTCGCCAATGCCTTCGATGGCCTTGACGAATTGGCCCATGATTTCAGGGCGCTCGGGATTACCAAAGTTGAGATTGTCGGTCGCCGCCAACGGCAATGCGCCCGTTGCGGTCATGTTGCGCCAGCATTCGGCGACCGCTTGCTTGCCGCCTTCTAATGGATCGGCTTCCACATATCGCGGTGTCACATCGGATGAAAATGCGAGCGCCTTGGTCTCGTGTCCATCGACACGAATGACGCCCGCGTCACCACCCGGCAGCTGCAGCGAATTGCCTTGGATGAGCGTGTCATATTGCTCCCAAACCCAGCGCCGCGATGACACATTGGGGGAACCCAACATGGTGAGGATGGCAGTGGCATAATCCTCCGGCTCGGCAAATTCGGTGACCTCGATTGTCTGCCACAAGCCCGGCTCGATCCATGGCCGGTCGTATTCCGGCGCCTCGTCGCCTAACTGCTTGATCGGCAGGTCGGCCACTTCCTCGCCCTGATGCATGATCCGGAACCGCAAATCGTCGGTTGTCTTGCCGACAATCGCAAAGTCGAGACCCCATTTGACGAAGATCGCTTTCGCCTCGTCTTTCTTTGCGGGATAGAGCACCATGAGCATACGCTCCTGGCTTTCCGACAGCATCATCTCATAGGCGGTCATTCGCTCTTCGCGCACCGGTACCTTGTCGAGCCACAGTTCGACGCCAAGATCGCCCTTCGCGCCCATCTCAACCGCTGAGCAGGTCAGCCCAGCCGCGCCCATGTCTTGAATGGCGATCACTGCGCCCGTCTTCATGAGTTCGAGACACGCTTCGAGCAGGCATTTTTCGGTGAAGGGATCGCCGACCTGTACCGTGGGGCGCTTCTCCTCGATGCTCTCATCAAACTCTGCAGAAGCCATCGTCGCGCCGCCAACACCGTCACGGCCGGTCTTCGCGCCAAGATAGACAATCGGCAGGCCGACGCCCTTGGCCTCGGACAAAAATATCTTGTCGGTGTCAGCAATGCCCGCTGCAAAAGCGTTCACGAGACAATTGCCGTTGTAGCGCGCGTGAAACTCCACTTCACCGCCAACGGTTGG
>JBCBHR010000317.1:0-3056 GCA_038525365.1 Pseudomonadota bacterium
CGGGCGCTGCCATGACCAGCCACATGATCAACAGCACACCAACAAGCAACACGAAATAGATTGCAAAACCACCCATGCGATCAGCGTAGCAAAGGTCCGTTGAGGTTTGGTTTCAAACGGTGATCAAACCGTCTCAAACTCCATGATGACGTCGTCCACCGCGAGGCTGTCGCCGGGCACGCAATTGATGGCTTTGATCGTGACGTCACGCTCAGCGCGCAGGACATTTTCCATTTTCATCGCTTCGACAATCGCCAGTGTGCCACCAGCAGCAATTTGATCGCCGACGGCCACATTGATCGAGACAACCAGTCCCGGCATGGGACAGAGCAACATGCCCGACGTATCGACCTCCGCTTTTTCGGGCATCAGCTTTTCCAGTGCCGCCACGTGTCGCGGAATGGCAAGTGCATCGGCGGAGAACCCGCGCCAACTGATCGTCGATCCGTTTCCGTTGGTGCGAAGTTGAGCCATTGTCGGCAAGCCATTGATACGACTTGTGAAAATACGCCCGCCAAATCGCCAAGTCGTCTGCAGGGTCACGGCTCCGGTTGCCGTTGTGGCGACGAGGATCGTCTCTTGCGCACTGATATTGAGTGAGCGAACGGCGATGTCGCGGTAAAGATCGCCGATTTTGACGGTCCAGTCGCGCTGCATCGTGCCGGTGTGCGGCGCCACGCGGTCGCTGTGACGGTCGAGCCGCGCCTTGCGCATCAATTCGGCGGTCAACGCCACAAGTGCCATCGTATCTGCCGCCTCGTCGGTCAATGGCGGCGGCGCAAACCCATCGGGATATTCCTCTGCAATGAAGCCCGTGGTGAGCCGCCCTTCTTTCCAACGCGGATGCGCCATTAAAGATGCCAGGAACGGGATATTATGCGCAATGCCGTCGACGACGAACCCATCGAGCGCGTCTTGCATCGCTTCAATCGCCGCATCGCGCGTCGGTGCCCATGTGCAGAGCTTGGCGATCATCGGATCGTAGAACATCGAGATTTCCGCGCCCGGCTCAACGCCGGTATCATTGCGGACAATGAGTTCAGGCGACGCGACTTCGGCAGGCGGATCATAGTGCGTCAGCCGCCCGATGGAGGGCAGGAAGCCGCGCAATGGGTCTTCGGCATAGACGCGGCTTTCAATCGCCCAGCCATTGAGCGTCACGTCTGATTGCGCAATCGTCAAAGCTTCACCGGCAGCAACGCGGATCATCTGTTCGACCAGATCGAGGCCGGTGATCAACTCTGTGACGGGATGCTCCACTTGCAGGCGCGTGTTCATCTCAAGGAAGTAGAAATTGCGATCCTTGTCGACGATGAACTCCACCGTTCCCGCCGATTGATAATCGACGGCCGTTGCAAGTGCGACCGACTGTTCGCCCATTGCTTTGCGGGTCACTTCATCCAAAAAAGGCGACGGCGCTTCTTCGATCACCTTCTGGTTTCGGCGTTGGATCGAGCACTCGCGTTCGCCGAGATAAACGGCGTTTCCGTGCGCGTCGGCAAGAACCTGGATTTCGATGTGTCGCGGCTCCTCGACGAATTTTTCGATGAAGATCCGGTCATCGCCGAAGGATGATGCAGCCTCCGACTTGGAGCGATCAAAGCCGTCGCGTGCCTCGTCGTCGGTGTATGCAACGCGCATGCCTTTGCCGCCGCCGCCAGCCGATGCTTTAATCATGACCGGATAACCAATATCGGACGCGATTTTCACCGCGTGATCGGCACTGTCGATAAGCCCCATATGGCCGGGAACGGTGGACACTCCGGCTTCGGCTGCGATCTTCTTCGACGTGATCTTGTCGCCCATCGCATTGATGGCCTTGGGCTTCGGCCCGATAAAGACGATGCCTTGCGCTTCCAGCGCTTCGCAAAACGATGCGCGCTCCGACAAGAACCCATAACCGGGATGTACGGCTTGCGCGCCGGTTGCCCTGCAGGCTTCGATGATCTTTTCGGCAACAAGATAGCTTTCGCTTGCCGCCGACGGCCCAATTGCAACCGCCTCATCCGCCATGCGCACGTGAAGCGCATTGGCATCGGCTTCGGAGTAGACCGCCACCGTTGCAATGCCCATGCGCTTGGCTGTCTTGATCACGCGACAGGCAATTTCACCGCGGTTGGCGATCAGAATCTTCGAAAACATGCATTCCCTCTCCCTCAACCGCTTTATGGCCGAACGAATCCGGCGTCCACTGTCCAAGGGTATGAGATATCGTGGTGGCCAGAACTACCGATCGCTCGCATTCGCCTCACGCGAGAACACAAACAACCCTGAGAGCACAATGATTGCGATGCCAACCCATTTCCAAAGTGTGGGGAAATCAGAAAACATGAAGTAGCCAAAGGCGGCTGCCGACACGATTTCCAGATACTGCAGCGGCGCAATGAGAGACGCTGGTGCCAGTTGGAGCGCTCGAACAAACAGATAGTGGCCACTCAGGCCAAATGAGCCCATCACAATGACCATGGCCCAAACGCTGAGTTCGGTGTTGAACGAGAATGCGAGATCACCGGTGCCAAACGGCAGAGCCAGAAGCATCGCACCCAACACAACTGCGCTGCCGCCAAGGCCGGATACCCATTGCATGGCGAGCGCGCTGTCTTCGCGCCCCGCAACGCGATTGAGCAGCATGTAAACCGCAAACAGCGCGGCAGTGACCAGCGGCAGCAGCGAGACCGGGCCGAAAATCGAATAGCTTGGCTGGATCACGATGATCGCTCCGCAAAAGCCGATGACGACAGCCAAAATCCGCCGCCACCCAACTCGCTCGCGCAAAATGATGAAGGACAGCAAGGTCAGGATCAGCGGCTCAACGAAGAACACCGCAATCGCATCCGGCAGCGGCATATATTTGATGGCGATAAAGAAAACGAGGCTTGCAACGCCAAGCAGCGCACCGCGCACGAAGTTGATCCAAAATCGCTGCACAATCAGGCCACGCGGCCCCAACATCCAAACCAGAACGACCATGCAGACAACCATCTGAATGAAGAACCGGAAGAATGTCAGTTGGCCCGGTGACATGATCTCGCGTTCGCCCAGAAGCTTGGCGAAGG
>JBCBHR010000318.1:0-3047 GCA_038525365.1 Pseudomonadota bacterium
GGATCGAACGTATCGAGATTGAATGGTCAAAACGCTACGGCGTGGCCAATTGATGAGCCGCGTTTGACTGCACGCACTTAAGCGATGCACCGCCTGTGAACCTTTTGCGCTTTGCCCCGGGTCTGGCTGTCGCTGCTCTGCTGGTTCCGCTGATTTGCGGCTTGGTTGGCACCGTTCTTCCGGCTTTCGGCTATCTCCCTGCCCTTGGTGGGACACACATATCCACAGCACCATTTGACGACCTTTTCGCGCAGGCCGGAATATGGCGTTCCGCGGTGCAGGCCTATGCGGTCGGCATGCTGGCGACACTGATCTCGGTCGCGCTTGTGGCGATGTTCACAGCCGGTTGGTACGGGACGCGGTTGTTTCGCCGGGTGCAGACATTGGTGTCACCGCTGCTTGCGGTGCCGCATGCCGCAGCCGCATTCGGCTTTGCGTTCATGATCATGCCGTCGGGCTTTATTTCGCGCGCCTTTTCGCCTTGGGCGACCGGCTGGGAGCGCCCGCCCGATCTTTTGATCGTCAATGACACGCTTGGCCTCGCACTCGTTGCGGGGCTTGTCTTGAAAGAGGTGCCGTTCCTGTTTCTGATTACGCTTGCCGCTCTGCCGCAGGTGCCCGTGGCGCGGTCGCTACGCTGGGCACAATCTGCGGGATACGGGCGGATGAACGCGTTCATTTTGACCACTTGGCCGATGATCTATCCGCAGATCCGGCTCGCGGTCTTCGCTGTGATTGCCTATGCCACCTCCAATGTCGACATGGCGCTGATCCTTGGGCCGACGGTGCCGCAGACGCTTCCGGTTCGGCTCTCAATCTGGATGAACGATCCCGACCTTGGCATGCGGTTTATGGCGTGCGCGGGGGCGTGCCTGCAAATCGCGGTGACACTCTTTGCGCTCTTAAGCTGGATTGTCATCGAACGGATAACAGCCGCCATCCGCCGCTCGATTGCCGAGCGCGGCGTCAGGATGCTGCGCGACAAGGCGTTGCGTGTGGCGTCGGCTATCGCTGTGGCTGTGGCGGCTGGCTTGGTTTTTGGCGGACTGGCCGTTCTCGCGCTTTGGTCAGTATCAGGGCTCTGGCAATTCCCCGACATCGCACCTCAAAGCCTCAATCTGCGAACTTGGATGCGCACCGGGCCACGGCTTGGCGATCCGCTGTTTACCACGCTCATCATTGCAGCCAGCGCTGTGGCCATCTCTGTGGTGGTGACAATTGGGTGCCTTGTGCGCGAAACGCAGACGGGACGCTCCGGCGGCAATCGCGCGCTGCTGCTGATTTATTTGCCCCTGCTCGTGCCCCAGATCGGCTTCCTGTTTGGCCTGCAGCTGTTTTTCGTCGCCAGTGGCACCAGCGCCAGTTGGGCGGCGATGATCATGGTTCACGTGATGTTTGTGTTGCCCTACGTCTTCCTGTCACTCTCGGCTCCGTGGCGGGCCTATGATCAGCGCTACGAGGCGATTGCCTTGGCGATGGGCAAGTCACGATGGATGGTTCTTCTGACGGTACGCTTGCCGATGCTTTTGCGTGCTGTGCTTGCGGCGAGCGCTGTGGGTTTTGCGGTATCCGTTGGGCAGTATCTGCCGACGCTTTTGGTTGGGGCCGGGCGCTTTGCGACGATCACTACAGAGGCTGTGGCGCTCGGCGCTGGCGGCAATCGACGGCTGATCGGCGTTTACGCATTTCTGCAGATGCTGCTGCCATTTCTTGGCTTTGCGCTTGCGACGCTGGCCCCGGCCTTGATTTTCAAAAAACGGCGCGCGATGACCGCGGCATGAGCCAACCGGCCCGGCATGACCTCATATTGCAAGATGTCGAAATCGCGCTTGGCGGCGAGATGCTGCTCGCGGTGACACGCACGATTCCCAGCGGTGACGTGCTGACAGTTATGGGCCCCTCCGGATCGGGCAAGTCGACGCTATTGGCTTATATTGGTGGATTTCTTGACCCGGTTTTTGATGCGCATGGCGCAGTGATGTGCGGCGGGAATGACATCACGAAACTCCCGCCACAGGCTCGCCGCGCAGGCCTTTTGTTCCAGGATCCGTTGCTCTTTCCGCACATGTCCGTTGGCGGAAACCTGGCCTTTGCACTTCCCGCCAGCATGCAAGGGCGCCAAACTCGAATGGAGCATGCGCGCGGGATGCTGGATGCGCTTGGTCTCAGCGCATATTTCGATGCCGATCCAGATACGCTGTCGGGCGGGCAAAAGGCCCGCGTTGCACTTGGCCGCGTACTGCTCGCGCAACCGGCTTTCCTGCTGCTGGACGAGCCGTTTTCGAAACTGGACGCCGCTCTGCGTGGGCAGATGCGTGATCTGGTTTTTGACCGCGCGCGGGCGGCGGGCTTGCCGGTTTTGCTGGTGACACATGATGCCGCCGATGCGCAGGCCGCTGGTGGCGATGTAATTGAGGTTGGTGGTGCGTGAGCATCTACCGGAGGGCACGAGGGCTTTGCCTGTTGCTGACGTTGTCGGCGAACTTGCCACGGCGCTTGGCAACCACAATAATGCAGTCCTGATCGCACCGCCCGGCGCGGGCAAGACCACCGCCGTCCCGCTCGTCTTGCGCCATGCCAAATGGATGCCACGCGACGGCAAGATCATCATCCTTGAGCCAAGGCGGTTGGCCGCCCGCGCCGCGGCGCGTCGTATGGCCGATCTGATCGGTGAGGATGTGGGCGCAACCATCGGTCTTCGGATGCGCATGGAAACGCGCATCTCACACGAGACCCGGATCGAGGTCGTCACCGAAGGCGTCTTTTCGCGCATGATCCTTGATGATCCGTCGCTTGAGGGCATTGCCTGCGTGATCTTCGACGAGTTCCACGAAAGGTCGCTTGATGCGGACTTCGGGCTGGCGCTCGCACTTGAGGCGCAAGGCGCGCTGCGCGAAGACTTGAAGCTGCTCGTCATGTCGGCGACGCTCGATGGAGCCAAAGTGGCCGGATTGCTTGGTGGTCACGGTGATGCGCCTGTCATCGAAAGCATGGGGCGGGCCTACCCTGTTGATCTGGTGCACTGGCCGCGCAAACCCGATGAGCGC
>JBCBHR010000319.1:0-3032 GCA_038525365.1 Pseudomonadota bacterium
CATAACGAGCGCGCACCCGATCCGCGCACCGACAAGACGCGCATGGCGCTGATCAGCGTCGGCATGCGGCTCGCTGCACGCCAGGGTTTTGACAACACAAGCGTCCGCCAGATTGCTGATGAAGCAGGCGTCAATCTGGCCGCGATCAACTATCACTTCGGTGGCAAGGAAGGCCTACGCGTTGCCGTCATTGACGACATCGGTCGCCATATGCGCGAACATGGTCCGGGCTTCTATTTGCGCGAACTCCCCGCCGACAAGCTGGCAACCATGGAGCCGGAGGAAGCCAAGGCGGTCATTCGCAAAATCATGGTCGTCGGTGTGAAGACCGGTGGCACGGTGAATGAACTGGCAGACATGCCTGCGTTCATTCACCGGGAAATATTCGGCTCCGGCGAACAGGCGGCCTACTTCTTTGAGCGTATTTTTCGCGACGAGCACGCGCTTATGGCGCAACTGGTCTCGCGCGTCACGGGCACCGACCCGGAAGCGTCGGAAACACGCCTGAAAGCGCTGATGATCATCGGCCAAAGCGTGTTTGCCAATATCGCGCGCGGCCTCGTCTGCTCATCCATGGGGTGGACGCAATACGGCGATGACGAAATGGCGGCGCTCGAAGAGGCCTTCTGGGTCGACACGCCCCAAAACTGATCTGCACACAATTTAAGCTGCCGCGCCGCAAAAACATGGTCTTTGCGGTGATCCAAACTTGACATTCAACGTAATTCAAACATCTGTATGAAAAATAATCCCAAGTGTTGGAATCCTTATGAAGCTCGTATTGCGCATTTTTGGTGAAGTCTTCTGGCTCGCCGTGGCCGTCGCTGTGGTCGCTGGCGGCTATTTTGGCTTTCAGTATCTGGGTCAGATCAGGGAGCCAGTCGAAGCGGCGCCCGTTGAGCGCCCGCTCCCATTGGTAGATACCGCTGCATTGGCATCCTTCAACGGTCCACTTCCCATACGCGGCGAAGGCTTTGTGCGAGCGTTTCGCACGGTGAATATTGCCGCTCAAACCGCCGGACGCGTCACATATCTTCATCCAGCCATAGAAAGCCGCGGTACCTTCGAGGCCGGAGATGTCATGCTCCGCCTTGATGATCGCACCGCAAAAGCTTCCATCGACCAGATACGCGCAAACATTGCCTCCAGCGACGCGAGGTTGTCGCTTAACACCACGCAACTCGAGCGCGCGCAGACGCTGCGCGAACGCGGCATCATCCCCCAAGACCAACTTGACCAGCTGCTAACAGCAAAGACCGAGCTCGAGGCTGGCCTCGAAAGCCTTCGCGCCAATTTGCAAAGCGCAGCGCTTGCGCTTGAGTTCACCGAGGTCACGGCACCGTTTGGCGGCAAGGTTTTGTCAAAGAGCGCCGATATCGGCAGTGTGCTGAATCCAGGCCAAGCGGTCGCTGAGGTCTATTCCGACCAGGAGCTTGAAGTCATCGTACCCATCACCGAGGCCGAAGCTGCGCTTATCCCGGGCTTGTTTTCGGGCGAGAGCGCAACTGCAACCGTGTCGGCACAATTTGCTGGCACCCCGATCACATGGGACGCCAACGTCAACCGCGTCGCCAACGCGGTGGATACGCAGACCCGCACGATTAACGTTGCCATCCGACTGACTGACCCCAATTCGGGCCGTGTTGGAGAGGAAGCGTCCGGCGGTCTTGCAAGCGTCCCGCCCGCACTGATCAACACATTTGCCCAAGTCACCATTGAGGGTGTCCGTCGCGATGACCTCTTCGCCGTACCGTCAACCGCGATCCATGATGGCAATGTCTGGCTAGAAGCCGACGGCGCGCTTCAGATGGCACCCGTAGACACAGTACTCGTCGATGGCGAGACGGCGTATGTGACTGGTCCGGCGCTTGTCGCCGATGCCAATCTCATCACGAGCACGCTTGCCACCGCCTCGGACGGCATGGCCGTGCGCGTCACCAATCAACAAGTCGCAGCTGCGGAGTAATCGGCCATGCATGGCATCATCAAATGGATGACCGAACATCCCGTCGCCGCCAACCTTGCCATGATCTTGGTGACAGTGGTCGGGATTTTAAGTGCGATGCAATTATCGCAAAAGACGTTTCCCGAATTTGCGCTCGATACTGTGTCCATATCAGTCAATTACCAGGGCGCATCGCCGAGCGAAGTTGAGCAATCCATCATCCGACCGATTGAGGATCAATTGGCGTCGGTCACCGGCGTTGATGAAATCAACGCGACTGCGAGTGAAGGCCGAGCGGCGGTGTCGGTCTCGTTCCTGCGCGGCACCGACATCTCTGAAAAGCTCGACGACATCAAAACCGAAGTGGACCGCATCACGGTGTTTCCGTTGGACGCCGACGAGCCAGTGGTCGTGCAGAGCGACAACAATCAACGCGCGCTGGAAATTACCGTCCACGGCAATGTGTCCGAGCAGGTGCTCACGCGCACCGCAGAGCGTCTAAAGGCTGAGCTCGTGATGCTCAACGAGGTGTCCTTCGTCGAAAAATCCAACATCCGCGATTATGAAATCGCCATCGAAATTGATCGTGAGACGCTGACCGCCTACGGATTGACCCTTGGCGAAGTCGCGCAGATCGTGCGCGCCAACTCGCTTGAGCTGCCCGGCGGCGCGATCGATACCGAGATGACATCCATCCCGTTGCGAACCATCGGCCGGAATTTCACGGGTGAAGAATTTGGCGACATCGTCATCCGAACCAATGCCGACGGCGCGAAGGTTTTTCTGCGAGATATCGCATCAATCACCGATGGCTTTGAAGACACTGACATGCGCGGTCGGTTCAGCGGTGAGCCATCCGTCACCGTCAACGTGTTCCGCGTGGGCGATGAGCAGGTGCTTGAAGTTGTCGGCGCCGCAGAAACCTTCATCAACGAAACCTTCCGCGCGACACTGCCCGTGATCTTCGCCTGCTTCTCCGAGACCGACAGATTCGTGTTCACGGACCCCGTCGTGCCATCGGCGTTCTTGCGCTTCATGCCGCCGGATGCATCGAGCATCAGGCCATCCTCACCGACCCCGATGCGAC